>JALEVO010000031.1 GCA_022788225.1 Oscillospiraceae bacterium
ATGTATTCCTTGGGAATACAGAAGTAAGTTCAAATACGTTCACCATTTCTACATGGATATGGGAAAACTAAATTTTTCGCCTCATGTCGGCATCATGACTTATGAATATGAGGGAATAACTTACTACTTCGTTGACAACGAGGACTACTTCAAAACCGACAAGCCATACTGCTCAACCCTTTATGACATTGAACGCTTTACATTTTTCTCAAAGGCTGTTCTTGCCATTATGCCTGTTATTGACTTCAAGCCGGACATTATCCACTGTCACGACTGGCAGACAGGTATGATTCCTGTATTCCTCAGAACCCTTTACAAGGATAATCCTTTTTACTGGGGCACAAAGACAGTCATGACCATTCACAATCTGAAATTCCAGGGAATATGGGATATCAAGACTTTCAAGAAGTTCACAAATCTTCCGGATAATATCTTCACGCCCGATAAGCTTGAGTACAAAAAAGACGCCAATATGCTCAAGGGCGGACTTGTCTATGCTGACTACATAACAACAGTAAGCAATACATATGCCTACGAGATTCAGACGCCTGAATACGGCGAGGGCCTTGACGGACTGCTCAGAGCACGTCATCTTCAGCTCAGAGGTATCCTGAACGGAATTGACTATGATATCTACAATCCTGAAAAGGATAAGGAAATTTACGCTAACTACAGCGTCAGAAATTTCAAGGCGAAAAAAGCCGAAAACAAGCGTAAGCTACAGGAAGAACTCGGACTGCCGCAGGACGAGGGCAAGTTCATGATTGGTATTATCTCACGTCTTACCGACCAGAAAGGTCTTGACCTTGTAAACAGGGTTATTGAGCAGATTTGCGACCCTAATACGCAGTTTGTAGTTATCGGTACAGGTGAACCGCGATACGAAAACCTGTTCAAGCATTTCCAGTGGAAGTATCCGGACAGAGTTTCCGCAAACATTTTCTTCTCCGAGCAGCGTGCTCACAGACTTTATGCGGCGGCTGACGCTATGCTTGTTCCGTCACGGTTTGAACCATGCGGACTTACACAGCTTATCGCTCTGCGCTATGGTACACTGCCTATCGTTCGTGAAACCGGCGGTCTGAAAGACACAGTTGTGCCGTATAACGAGTTTGAAAATTACGGAAACGGTTTCTCATTTGCAAAATATGATTCCTATGATATGCTTAATGTAATCAATTATGCAAAAACAGTTTATTTCACACGAAATGAAAACTGGCAGGAAATCGTAAAACGAGCAATGAAATCTGATTTTTCATGGAACAGTTCGGCAAACCAGTATGCCGGAATGTACAAGTGGCTTTGCAACAAATAAAGTCAATATTACATAATTTTTGCCCCACATCTTATTATAGATGCGGGGCAAATTCATTGACTAATTAAATAAAAAACGGCGGGAAATCCCGCCGCACTATTTACTCAGCACCTTTAAGTACTGATTTATTCTTTTTGGTTTTGATTATTGGATCTGCCCCGTTTGTTATACAATCAGCAGTAACTGTAATTGTTGTAATATCCGGGTCGGACGGCGCATCGAACATTGACTGCATAAGTACATTTTCGATTATCGCACGAAGTCCTCTTGCACCGGTTTTCTGTGCAATTGCCTTTTTAGCAATTTCAATCAGAGCGTCCTTTTCAACCACAAGGTCAATATTATCATAGTTAAACAGTTTCTTATACTGTTTAAGCAGTGCATTTTTAGGCTCTGTAAGAATACGCACAAGTGCCTCTTCATCAAGTTCGTCAAGAACAGTTATAACCGGCAGACGTCCAACAAGTTCAGGTACAATACCAAACTTGACAAGATCCTGCGGAATAACTTTATGGAAAATGTTCTTCGACATTTCCTTTTTGGATGATACTTCTGCACCAAAGCCAATTGCAGAAGAATTAACACGTTTCAGAATTGACTTTTCAAGACCGTCAAAAGCACCGCCGCAGATAAACAGAATATTTTTAGTGTTTATCTGAATAAATTCCTGATTCGGATGCTTTCTGCCGCCCTGCGGAGGAACGTTGGAAACAGTTCCCTCAATAATTTTAAGCAGTGCCTGCTGAACACCCTCACCGCTTACGTCACGGGTAAGAGAAGTATTTTCAGACTTTCTTGCAATTTTGTCAATTTCATCAATGTAAATGATTCCACGTTCAGCCGCTTCGATGTTGAAATCAGCCGCCTGAATAAGACGCAGAAGTACATTTTCAACGTCATCGCCTACATAACCTGCTTCTGTAATTGTAGTAGCATCTGCAATGGCAAAAGGAACATCAAGAATTCTTGCAAGAGTTGAGGCAAGAAAAGTTTTACCCACACCGGTAGGTCCCAGCAGAAGAACATTACTCTTCTGGATTTCAACTTCTTCACCGTCGTCCTGACTTAAAATTCTCTTGTAATGGTTATAGACAGAAACTGCCAGAGTCATCTTAGCTTTATCCTGACCCACAACATATTCGTCCAGAACTGTTTTGATTTCTGCCGGTGTAAGCAGATTTATATTTGTACCGTCCGGTTTCCTTTTATCATCAGTAGTTTTCCTGCTGGGTTTCACTTTCGCAAGGGGCCCCATCAGCAGTTCATAGCAGTAAACAACACATTCATCACAGATGTTTGAAGTGCCGGCGGTGAAAATGCTCTGAACCTTATCCTCGCTTTTTCCGCAGAAATTACAAAATTTAATTGGTTTATCAGACATAAAGTTCTCCCTGAATGTTATCTCTTGCTTATTACCTTATCAACAAGTCCATAAGCCTGTGCCTCATCAGCAGACATAAAATTATCTCTGTCAGTATCAAGGCAAATCTGTTCATAACTTTTTCCAGTGTTTTCACTGAGGATTCTGTTAAGTCTTTCCTTGGTTTTCAGAAGATTTTCTGTTCTGATCTTGATATCAGTTGCCTGTCCCTGAAGTCCTCCGGAGATAAGCGGCTGATGAATCATAATCTCTGCATTCGGCAGGGCAAGTCTTTTTCCCTTTGCACCGGAAGAAAGCAGAAATGCACCCATAGACGCTGCCATTCCTATACAGATAGTTGATACATCACATTTTATATACTGCATTGTATCATAAATTGCCAGTCCTGCTGAAACTGATCCGCCAGGACTGTTTATATAAAGGCTGATATCCTTTTCAGGATCCTGACTTTCAAGGTAAAGCAGCTGTGCAACAACAAGGCTTGCTGTTGTATCATTTACATCCTCAGAAAGCATAATAATTCTGTCGTTGAGCAATCTTGAAAAAATATCATAAGAACGCTCCCCGCGACTTGTCTGCTCTACAACGTAAGGTACCAAACTCATATCTATTCTCCCTTTCATATCGCCCTTGCAGCACATCTGTACAGCAATAATGCGTTTTTGCCTTAATTTTTCTCTCTATGAACAAATGCGGCTGCCACTAAGGGCAGCACGCTTTTATGCAATTATTCTTCTTCAGATTCTTCTGACTCCTTTTCAGGGTCAATTGTGTTGTCAATAACAGCGTTTTCCTTAACAAAGTCAACAGCCTTTACAACCTTAAGGTCTGTAACATATGCTTCAAGGTCAATTCTCTTCTTAACGTCGTCGATTGACATATTGTTAGCATCGGCAATATCCTTAAGACCATTGTCGATTTCTTCTTCTGATGCTTCAAGATTCTCCATTTCAGCAATCTTTTCAAGAGCAAGTCTGAGCTTAACTTCGTTTTCTGCTCTTTCCTGGAATGTTTCTCTAAATGAATCCATATCCATTCCTGTGTACTGGAGATAAATCTCAACGCTCATGCTCTGCTGCTTGAGAGTTCTTTCAAAATCAGCAATAAGCTGGTCAACTCTTCTGTCAAACATACACTTAGGAATTACGCCCTCTGCTGTATCAATAAGCTGCTGCATAAGATAGTTTTCAAACTGTCCTGCTGCTCTTGACTCTGCCTGTGCTTCAAGCTTTGTTCTGATATCGTTCTTCCATTCTTCGATTGTGTCGAACTCTGTTGTATCCTTAATAAGTTCATCGTCAATTTCAGGAAGTTCTGTCATGTTGATAGCGTTAAGCTTAACCTTGAATGTTGCAGGCTTTCCGGCATATTCTTCCATCTGATATTCTTCAGGGAATGTAACGTTAACATCAAATTCTTCACCAATTGAGTGACCAACAATCTGATCCTCAAATCCAGGAATAAACTGACCGCTGCCTAACTTAAGCGGGAAATCATCTGCCTTGCCGCCGTCAAAAGCAACTCCGTCCATGAATCCCTCAAAGTCAATGATTACTTCATCATCATTCTGAGCCGCTCTGTCATCTACAGAAACGATTCTTGCATTTCTCTGACGAATCTGTTCAATCTGAACGTTGATATCCTCATCAGTTATATCCTTGACATTTTTCGGTGCTTTTAATCCCTTGTATTCAGGAACAGTGATTTCCGGCTTGGTAATGCAGATTGCCTTGTACTCAACGCCGTTTTCTGTATCAGCTGAGATAACCTCAATCTTAGGAGTATCAACCAGAACAAGCTCTGACTCCCTGATTGCTTCCGGCATTTCCTCATTTATGAGAGAATTGATAGCTTCCTCATAAAAAACGCCCTCGCCGTAGTACTTTTCAACAAGCTTCTTAGTAGCCTTTCCCTTTCTGAAACCAGGCACCTGAATGCTCTTCTTCTGGCGCTGATAAGCCTTTTCAATTGCTGCTTCAAACGCTGCAGCGTCAACTGTGAATACCAGTTCCTGTGTATTTACGTCAACCTTAGTTGATGACTTCAAACTCATTTTTTATATCCTCCATTTATTTATAAGTGCATACCTTTACTATTATAGCATAAGCCGGACAATTTTTCTATATAAATTTTACTGCAATTTCACACTTCTGCATTTTTCACAAATTACAGAATTTTCACAGGACAAAATTGTAGAAAATCACCTGAAATTAACCTGAAATCAATTTCCTCACGTTCACCGTTCACTGCATATTTTATCGACGGACCGTGAAGATGACCATACCAGCATTTTTTTACGTCATACTTAAAAAGTACATCAAGTATATCGTAATTAACGCTGTTTCCGTAAATCGGCGGATAGTGCATAAATACCAGCGGCTCAAATCCTCCGCTGACTGCCGGCTGGACCGAGGCAGTAAGTCTCCCCGCCTCTCTTGCCAGCACCTTTGCGTCCGCAGCCTCTCCGGGCATATTCACCCAGCCTCTTGTACCGCAGATGCCATAATTTTCATAGGTAAAAAAGTTATTGTGCAGAATTTTCAGAGAATCAAATCCCCACTGGGAAAATGTATCCTCCATTTTTTTTCGTGAACCCCACCAGTAGTCATGATTGCCTTTCAGAATAATTTTCTGACCGGGCATTTCATGAATCCACCTGAAATCCTCATAAGCGTCCTTTATATTCATAGCCCACGAAATATCTCCGGCGAGTACTATGGTATCGTCAGCCGAAACCTCTCTGCGCCAGTTTTCCTCCATAAGCTGCATATAATTTTCCCAGCCGCTGAAAATATCCATAGGCTTGGATTTAACGCTAAGTGCAAGGTGAAGGTCACCAATTGCGAACAATGACATCAGATAAGACCGAAATCCTTCAGAACGTAATTATTCATATCTGACTTTTCAATTGAGCCTGTGAATCTTCTTTCCTTGCCCTTTAAGTCAGCCAGTGCAGACGGAACAGGAATATTTGAAAGTTCAGCAAGTCTGTCAACCATATCGTATTCGTCAAGTTCGGATTTTTTACCCTCGATTGCCTCAAGCACACTTGCGCTGAACTTGTAAGGGCTTGCTGTTGAAGCAATAAGAGTTTTTGTTGTATCACCTGTTGCCTTCTTGTAGTCCTCATAAACCTTGACCGCAACAGCTGTATGTGTATCGCAGGTGTAGGAATACTTGTCATAAATTTCCTTGATAGTTGCCTTTGTCTGGGCATCGTCACAGTAGCCGCCGAAGAATTCCTCTTTCAGTACAGCCTTTACTGCGTCGGAAACCTCATATTTACCAGTCTTTGCAAGACTTCCGAACCATTCTCTTATCTGAGCGTCATCCTGACCTGTCAGCATATAGAGCAGTCTTTCAAGGTTGCTTGAAATAAGGATATCCATTGACGGTGAGCAGGTTGCGAAGAACTCTCTGTTTCTGTCGTAAATACCTGTTTCGATAAAGTCTGTGAGAACCTTGTTTACGTTTGATGCACAGATAAGCTTGTTTATCGGCAGACCCATTTTCTTTGCGTAGTATGCCGCAAGAATATTTCCGAAGTTACCTGTCGGAACAACAACGTTTATCTTGTCACCAAGATTAATTTCGCCGCTTTCAGCCAGTGACGCATAAGAGGAAATGTAGTAAACAATCTGCGGAACAAGTCTGCCCCAGTTGATTGAGTTAGCGCTGGAGAACATGAGTCCGGCAGCGTCCATCTTTTCCTTTACGTCCTTGTCTGTAAAGATTGCCTTAACGCCGTTCTGACAGTCGTCAAAGTTGCCCTTGACTGCGCATACGCCTACGTTTGAACCGGACTGTGTTGTCATCTGTCTTTTCTGCATCGGGCTTACGCCGTCTTCCGGATAGAATACCAGAATCTGAGTACCCTCAACGTCCTTGAAGCCTTCAAGGGCAGCCTTTCCTGTATCGCCTGATGTTGCAACAAGAATAATAATCTTCTTGTCAAGCTTTATTTTCTTTGCAGAAGTTGTAAGGAAATAAGGCAGAATCTGAAGCGCCATATCCTTGAATGCGCAGGTCGGACCGTGCCACAATTCAAGCATATATGTACCGTCAAAAAGCTCTGCAATTTCAGCAATGTTTTCTGTTTCAAAATTCTTTGTGCTGTACGCATTGTCTGTGCAGTACTGAATTTCAGCGTCAGTGAAGTCAGTCAGATACTTCTTGAAGATATATGCCGCTCTGCATGAATAATTAAGGCCGGCAAGATACTTGATCTCGTCAAGAGTTATCTCCGGAATTGACTCCGGTACAAACAGACCGCCGTCCTCAGAAATCCCCTGTGTGATTGCAACAGCGCTGTCCACCTTGATGTCACTGTTTCTCGTACTCTTATAATACATAAATACCACCCTTTGTATTTTTTTCAAACGCCAGAACCGTCATAGGCATTTGATATATATTCAAGGCTCATGCTTTCCCCGTTGTATGAGCTGACAAACGCCGCATCAAATCTGGGCTGAAGCTTACAGCCTGTTTTTCTGATATACTGTTCTGCGGATTTTATTACTCTCCGCTGTTTTTTCCTGTCGATTGCCGTTTCAAGACCGCTGCCGTTGGTACGGTACTTTATCTCCACAAAGCAGATGTAAAAATCTTTTTCTGCAATAACGTCAATTTCACCGCCCTGCACTCTGAAATTCCGGCATACAATTTTATAGCCTT
Source organism: Oscillospiraceae bacterium (assembly GCA_022788225.1). GTDB lineage: Bacteria > Bacillota > Clostridia > Oscillospirales > Ruminococcaceae > Porcipelethomonas. The sequence continues at coordinate 7,371 of JALEVO010000031.1, forward strand.
TCTTTTCAAGGTGTGAACAGACAAAATCCTCGGCATGATTTCCAGAGTTACTTCTTTTCATATATCTTTTTCAGAAATGACATTCTGTGTTCCGGACAGGGACCCAGTTCAAGTATTTTTTCCCTGTGCAGCTTTGTACCGTAGCCCTTGTGCTTTTCAAAGCCGTACTGCGGATATTTTTCTGCCATTTCAAGCATATATCTGTCCCTTGTGACCTTTGCAAGTATGGACGCCGCCGCTATTGAGGCGCTGTTTGCGTCCCCCTTGACAAGGGACTGAACCTCACAGGGCAGGTCAGGCGTTTTATTTCCGTCGGCAATAACCAGTGCCGGCATACTTTTAAGACCAAGCACTGCTCTTCTCATTGCAAGCATTGCGGCGTTTAAGATGTTGATTTCCTCAATCTCCGCAATGGTTGCCCTTGCAATACAGTAATCAAGGGATTTTTCTACAATTTCGTCATACAAAAGCTCACGCTTTTTCTCGGAAAGCTTTTTGCTGTCGTTAAGTCCCTCTATGGGATTTTCGGGGTCAAGCACAACCGCAGCCGCATATACATCACCAGCCAGCGGTCCACGTCCAGCCTCGTCAACTCCGCAGAAAAGCGTACCTATGCTGTTTCGCACAGCATCATCATATTCCCAGAGAGGACTTGTCATGGCTTTTCCTCCTCTGGCAGTTCAAGAGTAATTTTCCCAAGTTTTCCGCTGCGGAACTCGTCAAGGAGCGTTATTGCTGCTCTCTCAGTATTAACCTCACCGCCGGAAACAAGCATACCCCTTTTTCTGCCAAGTCTTTCAAGAAGTTCAAAGCCCTCCCCGTCAGTTTCGATTTTATATCTGTCCACCAACGCTTTTGGACTGTGCTGTGCAAGATTTTCAAGGAGAAACGCCGCAAGTGCCTCAATGTCAAGAATATCGTCCTTGACAGCACCAGTAAATGCAAGCTTTCTTGCCACGCTCTGGTCCTCAAACTTCGGCCAGAGTACACCCGGCATATCAAGCATTTCAACGTTATCCCCAAGCTTTATCCACTGCTTTGTGCGTGTAACACCCGGTCTGTCCTCAACCTTTGCCTTTTTTGATTTTGACATACGGTTAATAAAAGAGGACTTTCCCACGTTAGGGATACCAACAATCATAAGCCTGAGGGGTGCGCCCTCAATACCCTTTTCACGGCGCTTGTCCATAAGTTCTTTGAGCATTCCGTTTTTGACCGCAGGCAGAAACGCTTTAAGACCGTTTCCGCTTTTGCAGTCTGCCTTTAAAACAGTAAAACCCTTTGATTTGTAAAAATCTATCCATTTTGCCGTTGCCGAATCATCAGCCATATCCGATTTGTTCAGCAGCAGCATTCTTGGTTTGTTTTTAACAAGTCTGTCCATTTCCGGATTGCGGCTTGACATCGGTATTCTTGCGTCAAGTATTTCCACAACGCCGTCCACAAGTGAAAGATTAGACTGTATCATTCTCCGGGTTTTTGTCATGTGTCCCGGAAACCACTGTATGGAAGCCATTTCAGCCATTTTTCAAGCCTCCTTAATCAATTCCTCCGAATTTTCCAAACGGGTAAAATCTGAAAACTGCCTTTCCGATAACATCATCTTCAGGCACTAAACCGATTTCCGGGTGACGGCTGTCCATAGAAACATTTCTGTTGTCACCCATTACAAATATATACCCCTCCGGAACAGTCAGCGGATATGTAAAAGCGTATTCATCCCTTGTCGTCGGTTCGCTTATATATGTTTCGTCAAGCTGTCTGCCGTCAACTGTAACAGTGCCGCTTTCAAAGTCAATATCAATTGTCTGACCGCCTGTTGCGATAACTCTTTTGATTATCCTCTTTTCAAGTCCCTCACCCTCAACGACCTTTCCGCTTTCGGAAATAAGATGTGTATTCTGATTATTTATAACAACAACGTCCCCGTCCTCCGGCGTATAGCCGATTGAGCGGACGATAAGCTTGTCATCTGTTTCAAGGGTCGGCGACATTGACTTGCCGTCAACAACTGCAACACGGATAATATATGTGTAAAACATCACAACAATAAGTATCACTGCAATTGCTGATTCAATCATGTCAAGAATATCGTCAAGAGTTATTGTCTGCGTTTCTGATATCTGCCCTGATTTTTTATTTTCGTTATCAGTATATTCTGACTTGGAATAATCCACATTTTCCGGTCTCTTTTCAGGTTTTCTTTCAGGAACCGGCTTACGTCTTACATTTGCGGAAACCGGAGCAGTAAACTGCTGAGTTTTTTCATTCTGCTCGCTTACACGCTTGTTTTCCGCATTTTTTCTTGCGGCTCTTGCCTTAGCCGCCTCCGCTTTCTGCGCCTCCGTCATTGGTCTTTGGGTATTGTTATGAGGGCGGCTCTGGGTTACCGGTTTTTCATGTGAAACCGGTCTTGCCGCAGGTCGGTTAGCCGGACGAACAGGTCTTTTAGGTGTATACGGATTTTTAGCAGTTTCAGCAAGGATTCTCTCTAAAGCGTCCTCACGGCTCTCCCTCTGCGATTTATTGTCACTCATTTTATATGCACCCCGTAATTTTTATCAGTCAAGAACCTTGAATGTTTCAAACGGATAAAATCTCAGTACAGCCTCTCCCAGAACGTCTTCTTCCTTAACAAATCCGACATGAGGATCACGGCTGTCTGTGGAATTATTTCTGTTGTCACCCATTACGAACACATATCCCTCCGGAACTGTTACAGGATAATCAAAAGCACCAGTATTTAGATATGTAGGTTCCTTTATATAGCTTTCAGACAGTGCCTTGTCATCAACATAAACTATGCCGTTTTCAAAATCTATATCGACTTTCTGACCGGCTGTTGCAATAACACGCTTGATAAGTCTTTTATCAAGACCAGGTCCTGTTACAAGTTCAGAATTATCGTCCCCACTGTAATAGTGAGATTCGTCATTTTCTACAATGACAATATCTCCTGCCTTAGGAGTATAGAAAAAGGTTCTCATAATAAGCTTATCACTGTTCTGAAGAGTCGGGTTCATGGAACTGCCGTCAACAGTAACCGGTCTGCATATAAATGTAAAGAAAAGAAGAACCACGAATATTGATATAATAATCGATTCGCAGATTTCCATAAAATCGCCTAAAGTGTCTTTGGGCTCCTGTACAGTTTCTTCTATCTTTTCAATCTGCTGCTCTTCCATACTTTTTCCCTCGATTCATAAATTAATAGCAAAAAAGGGACTTAAACGTCCCTTGTGCAGACAAAAGGCGCGGTGGCATAAAAGCCGCAGCTCCGAAATGTCATTTTATTACCTGATCTGCTCTTTAACCTTAGCTGCCTTACCAACTCTGTCACGCAGATAGTAGAGCTTAGCTCTGCGAACCTTACCGTATCTTACAATCTCAACCTTGTCTACAACTGGTGAGTGAAGCGGGAAGACTCTTTCGATTCCGCAACCATGAGCAACACGTCTTACAGTGAATGTTTCGCTGATTCCGCCGTGCTTCTTGGCAATAACAGTACCCTCAAAAACCTGGATACGGCTCTTGTCGCCTTCCTTGATCTTTACGTGAACCTTAACAGTATCACCTACTGAAAATTCAGGTACTTCTGCCTTTTTGCTTGAGTTGCTGATGATTTCCAATGCGTTCATTTCAAATTCCTCCTGATTTCCGGCATTCTTACCGCATTTTTTACGAACCCTTTACGCAAACCGGATTCTGCGGCAGCGGACTGCCCTGTTTAATGTCATTTTACTGGCATAAACTCTCGTAACGGCATATACCATTACGGATTTTAAATGCTTTAATATCATACCATATATTCGGAGAAATTGCAAGCTTTTTTTCAAAAAATTCTAAAAATTTTCACTGTTCCTTAAAATGTGAAGCGTCGACACCGCATATCGGGCACTTGAAATCAGCCGGAACTGAATCTCCCTCATAGATATATCCGCAAACGTCGCAGATAAATTTCTTTGCGCCTGTTTCATCAGCGGCGTCCTCAACGTAAGTCGGGGCTTTTTCCGGACTCTTTCCTTTGAGTACCTTGTGATAATAGGAATAGGTCATAGGCTCGCTGTTTTTGAGAGTATCAGCATCGATTACCTCTCCCAAGAAAACAGTGTGTGTTGATGTTTCCATCTTGTCAATAACCCTGCACACCGCATATGCACAGCCGTCAGCAAGAACTGGTACCCCCTCTTTCAAATCATATTCAAAGCCGGAAAATTTATCTGTATCCTTTGATGAGAAGAAACCGAATTTTCCAATTATTTCAGGATCGGAGTCAACTGAAAGAACTGTAAAGCCGAAAAGTCCGGATTTTTCAATGCATTCTGCTGTGCAGTTGTCGTGGTTTACGCTGACAGAAACTGTTGCCGGTGAAGATGTTATCTGGGTATTGCTGTTGGTTATACATCCAACGGGTTTGCCGTTGTCAGTTGAAGTGGTGACATAAACACCGTAGGACATATTGTAAAAAGCTTTTTTATTCATAATTTAACGCTCCTTTGCATTATTATATCAATGTACAAACTTACTGACTTTATTATAATTATATCACAAATTCTGTGCAAGTCAACAATAATTTTCGATTTATTTATATATTCTCAAATATATTGAAAAAATTTTTTTATACAAATTCTCTGAAAAGTATTGCTTTTTAATCTGTTTAATGATATAATTTTACATATAAAGTTACTTCTATTTTAATTTTTAGCTGCAATGCAGCGGAAACGGAGATTTTTATGGGTCTTATCAAAGCCGCTTTAGGCTCTGTCGGCGGAACTCTCGCTGACCAGTGGAAAGAATTTATTTACTGTGACGCACTTGCAAATGACGTACTCGTTAAAAGAGGACACAAAAAGGTTTCGGGACGTTCTTCCAATACAAAGGGAAACGACAACGTAATCACAAACGGCAGCGGTATCGCTGTTGCGGACGGACAGTGCATGATAATCGTTGAAAACGGAAAAATCGTTGAGATATGCGCTGAACCGGGCGAATTCACATACGACACATCATCTGAACCGAGCCTTTTCTGCGGCAGTCTTGGTCAGGGTATCAAAAACACATTCAAAACTATCGGAAAACGTTTTACATACGGCGGCGACGCAGGCACAGACCAGCGTGTTTACTACTTCAACACAAAAGAACTCGTGGACAACAAGTTCGGTACTCCTAATCCGGTGCCTTTCAGAGTTGTTGACACAAATATCGGTCTGGATGTTGATATTTCGGTACGCTGCAACGGTGTATTTTCATACAGAATCATGGACCCTATGCTTTTCTACACAAATGTATGCGGAAATGTTTCAGAGGACTATACCCGTGAAAATATAGACCGTCAGCTGAAAACCGAGTTCCTAAATGCACTCCAGCCTGCTTTCGCAAAGATTTCAGAGCTTGGAGTAAGATACAGCGCACTTCCGGGACACACTCAGGAATTATGCGACGCAATGAACAATGAACTGAATGCAAAATGGCAGAAGCTCAGAGGTCTTGAAATCGTTTCCATCGGTATCAATTCTGTAAATGCTCCTAAGGAAGACGAGGACATGATAAAGGAACTGCAGAGAACAGCAGTTTTCAGAAATGCAAACATGGCCGGTGCAGCTATGGTAGGCGCACAGGCAGACGCTATGAGAGCAGCTGCGTCCAATTCAGGCGGTGCTATGACCGGCTTTATGGGAATGAATATGGCACAGGCAGCAGGCGGCATGAATGCCCAGAATCTCTTCGCTATGGGACAGCAGCAGCAAATGGCACAGCAGCAGGCGGCAGCTCAGCAGCAGGCAGCACCGGCAGCAAACAGCTGGAAATGCTCATGCGGTGCTGTAAATACTGCTAAATTCTGTTCGGAATGCGGAAGTCCAAAGCCTGCTGACGCCAGTGGCTGGACCTGTTCTTGCGGAGCAGTAAACAAGGGCAAATTCTGTGCTGAATGTGGGAAACCAAAGCCTGCCGGAGAACCTGTTTACAAATGCGACAAGTGCGGCTGGGAACCTGATGACCCTAAACACCCGCCGAAGTTCTGTCCGGAATGCGGAGATATTTTTGACGACAATGATATTAAATAACTATACTTTAAAGAGGTGAAACAATGTCTGCTTTATTAGAGTATAAATGTCCTAAATGCGGAGGTTCAATTGAATTCGACAGTTCGTCGCAGAAAATGAAATGTCCGTACTGCGACTCTGAATTTGATTTAGAGGCAATGAAAGCCTATGACGAGGCACTGAACTCCCAGCCGGACAATATGGAATGGAATCAGAACGCTGAAAACCAGTGGCGTGAAGATGAACTGACCGGTATGTCGGTATATATCTGCGAATCCTGCGGAGGTGAAATAATCTGCGACCAGAATACTGCCGCATCTGCCTGCCCCTACTGCGATAATCCTATCGTAATGAAAGGCAATTTTGCCGGTGATCTGCGTCCTGACTGCGTTATTCCTTTCAAGCTGGACAAAAATGCGGCAAAGGCTGCTTTCAGTAATCATCTAAAGGGCAAAAAGCTTCTGCCGAAGGTTTTCAAGGACGAAAACCACATCGACGAGATCAAGGGAGTTTACGTTCCGTTCTGGCTGTTTGACTGTGATACCGATTCCGTGGTACACTACAACGGTCAGAAAATAAGGCGCTGGAGCGACAGCAGCTACAATTATACTGAAACAAGTCATTTTCTTCTTAAAAGAGCCGGACAGATGTCTTTCGAGCATATTCCTGTTGACGGTTCGGAAAAAATGGATGATGACCTTATGGAGTCACTGGAACCTTATAATTTCAGCGAGGCTGTTGATTTCCAGACTGCATATCTTGCCGGATATGTTGCCGACAAGTATGATGTAACCTCAGAGCAAAGCTTTGACCGTGCAAATCAGCGTGTAAAGCACAGCGTTGAAGAAGAGTTAATGAGATCAACCAGCGAGTTTACCGGCGTTACTGTAAAAAGTTCACAGATAAATCTTACGGACAGCAAGGTGAAATACGCCCTCTATCCGGTGTGGGTCATGAACACAACATGGAACAATCAGAAGTTTACATTTGCAATGAACGGTCAGACAGGAAAATTTGTAGGAAATCTTCCTATGGATAAGGGTCTGTTCTGGAAATGGTTCGGGGCAGTGTTTGCAATTGCCGCTGTAATAAGCGCAATTATCGGATTTATTATAATGTAGGAGGACGACTATGAAAAAAATTGCAAGACTTTTTTTACCGGTTCTCTTATGCCTTTTCTGCTTTGCTTTTCCGGTAAGCGCTGATGAATATGACCAGTATGATTTTACATACCCATATGTAGTCGATGATGCAGGACTCATTGACAACGATGAACAGCTTTCAGACCGCCTTAACGATATAGGCAGTAAATATGATGTAGATATAGTTATTGTCACTGTCGATTCTTTAGGCGGCAAAACTGCAACAGAGTTTGCTGATGATTTCTATGACTACAATGGTTATTATGATGACGGTATACTTTTCCTTATCAGCATGGAAGACCGTGACTGGGCAATTTCAACCAAGGGCAGCTGTATAGCTGATTTTGATGACGTAACTCAGTCTGAAATAATCTCAGAAATGCGTTCTTCGCTTTCAGCTGATGACTTTGAAACCGCCTTTGATATTTTTGCTGACTGCTGTGAAGATACCCTGCACTCCGCAAAAGTAATGGGGATTGTAATTCCGCTTGTAATTGCTGTTGTTGTAGGACTTATTGCCGCACTTATCGTTACAATGGTTTTAAAACACCAGCTTACAAGTGTAAATTTCCAGAAGAATGCAAATTCCTATGTAGAAAGAAATTCAGTCAGAATTACCCAGAATCAGAATATTTTCCTTTACAAAACTCTCAGTAAAACTAAAAAGGAATCCTCTTCATCAGGCGGCGGAAGCAGCACACATACAAGCTCTTCCGGTTCAACTCACGGAGGAAGTTCGGGTAAATTTTAATTTGTCGCTCTATCGATAAAGTCCTGACACTCAGGCAAAAAAAATATCTGATAGCAATATTAAGTCACTTTTGATGAAATTTGTCAAAAGTGACTTTTTTTGTCGAATTTCAGGTTGACTTTTAGTTTATTTAATGATATAATTAGTAAGAATTATTGAAAGTTTTTGTTATCATAAATTAACTTAAAAAGGTTGGTATGGATGCTGAACTTATATACATCAGTAGTTTTAATCACGATTTTACTTTTGTGTGTTACAAAAGCTGATATTATTACAAACCGTCTTATTACTAAACACACAAAAAAATTATCAATTATTGTATGTCTGCTTATCGGAAGTGCCTCCCTGGGAGAATGTATAGGATTGCTCACAAACGGTGCGTCAGCTTCGTTGATTCCGCTTCATGCATTTGCAAAACTGATAGAATTTTGTGCAACTCCATTGATAGGAATTACTATTGCAGTTGCTTATGGAGCAGTAAGCAAACCGAAAATTGCAATATTAATCGCTGCTGTTCATGCGATTTTTGAATGTATTGCTCTTTATTTTGGCTGGATTTTCCTCATTGATTCTGAAAATATTTATCATCGTGAAAAATTATACTGGATCTATGTACTGGCTTTTGCCGGTTCCCTTATTTACGGATTAGTCTGCATTATACGAAATGACAAAAAATATCACAACCAGACAGACTGTACATTGATATTAACTTTTGTATTGCTGATCACTGGAATCAGTATTCAATTAATGAACTCTGATATAAGAATTGATTTTTTGTGCGTCACCATAGCAAATATGATACTTTACAACCGTTATTGCAAAGTGATACTTCAGGTAGACGCTCTTACACATCTTTTAAACCGCAGATGCTATGAAACAAATATCGGCAGTTTAAATTCAGATGCTTTACTGTTATTTTTTGACGTCAATAAATTCAAGCAGGTAAATGATACATACGGACATTCTGCCGGTGATGTATGTCTGAAAAAGATTGCGGCACAGCTGCAAAATGTATATGGGAAATACGGTAACTGCTATAGAATCGGCGGAGATGAATTCTGTGTTATTCTGAATAAAAATTTCGATGGTGTTGAAATTCTGAACAATAACTTCAAAAAGGCAATTAGTCAGGAACAGGAAAATGACGAAAGAATGCCTGATGTTGCAATAGGATTCGCTTTCTTCGATGAGAAAAATTCTCATATTCAGACTGTTATCGAAAAAGCAGACGCAATGATGTACAAAAACAAGCATGAGGCTGAAAAGACTGCTCCACCAAAATCAGACTCTAAAAAAACGGCAGCATGGACACTGTACCTTGATTCTGCAAGTCTTTAATACAGCACCGCACAATTAACGGTTAATACTTTAAAAAATTTAATCCCCGTTCATCTGAACAGGGATTTTTTATGTTTATATCAGATATCGTTTCTGATTATATCATCAAGTGTTTCTCTCTTGACAACAACTCTCGACTCGCCGTCTTTAACAAAAACCACAGCCGGTTTCTGAACTCTGTTATAGTTTGAAGACATTGAGTAGTTGTAAGCGCCTGTTGCACATACCGCAATTATATCTCCCGGTACAGCTTTCTGGAGCGACATTCCCTCACCGATAAGGTCACCGCTTTCACAGCACTTTCCGGCAATGGTAACAACAGTATCTCTCGGCTCTGACGCCTTGTTTGCCACTACAGCCTCGTATGCCGACTGGTAAAGAGCGTATCTCGGATTATCAGTCATACCGCCGTCAATTGAAACGTAGGTTCTGATATTCGGAATCTCCTTTACTCCGCCGCAGGTGTAAAGAGTAATTCCGGCAGGACCTGCCATAGAACGTCCCGGCTCGATAAGTATAAACGGCTGCTTAACGTTAAGCTCTGCACAGCTTTCCTTTACTGCCGCTGAAACCTTTTCCATGTAAGCTTCGTAAGGTACAGGGTCATTATCCTCGGTGTACTTGATACCGAAACCGCCGCCCAGGTTAAGTTCATCAACCTCATGACCGGTCTGTACCTTGATGTCAGCAATAAATTTCAGCATAACCTTTGCAGCCTCAACAAACGGATCAATGTCAAAAATCTGTGAACCGATATGACAGTGAAGTCCCTTGAGATGTACATTCGGACAGGAAAGAGCCTTTTTGACAGCCTCCATAGCCTCACCTGTTTCCAGTGCAAAACCGAATTTACTGTCAATCTGTCCGGTTCTTACGAAATCATGGGTATGAGCGTCAATGCCCGGCTTGATACGGAACATTATATTTGCTTTTATTCCCTTTTCACCGGAAATTCTGTCAAGTCTTTCAAGTTCAAAAATATTATCAACAATAATTCTTCCTACCTTTTGCTCAACAGCGTATTCAAGTTCCTCGTCAGTTTTGTTGTTGCCGTGGAAACATATCTTTTCACAGTCACAGCCGGCTTTCACAGCTGTGTAAAGTTCACCGATTGAAACAACGTCCAGACCGATTCCCTCGCTTTTCATAACTCTGCACATTTCCATACAGCAGAACGCCTTGCTTGCATAGCACACAAGTCCCTCGCCGCCGTAGTACTTGTCGATACTGTTTTTAAAGCTTCTGCAATGCTCTCTTATAAGAGCCTCGTCCATGACATAGAGAGGTGTGCCATACTGCTTTGCCAGTTCAACCGTATCAACTCCGCCGGCTGTAAGGTGTCCCTTTTCGTTTACCCCAAGATTTTCGGATACAAACATCTTCAACATTCCTTTCCTATTCGGACTCTTCGTCCTCATTTGCAATATCCTCAATAATATTCCTTACCTCCTCAACACCCTCAAAGGTCTGAGATGAAAAAGGAATAATATGAATATCGTTAAAATACGGTATCTCCGTTTCAAACGCTTTCATGCGCTCGGCTCTTGCCATTGTTTTCAGCTTGTCCGCCTTGGTCAGGATAATGACAAAAGGCAGTTCTGACTCAATAAGATAGTTTATCATGTGAATATCGTCCGCAGAGGGCGCATGACGCATATCAATAAGCAGAAAAACAAGTCTTAAATCCCTGTCAGCGTTAAGATATCCCTCAATAAGCTCCGCCCAGCGGTTTTTTTCGGACTTTGCCACCTTTGCGTAGCCGTAGCCCGGCAGGTCAACAAAGAATACGTTTTCCAGACCGTAAAAATTTATCGTAGCAGTTTTTCCGGGTACAGAGCTTACTCTTGCAAGATTTTTCCTGTTGAAAATCTTATTTATCAGAGTGGATTTACCCACATTCGACCTGCCTGCAAAAGCAATTTCTATGCGGCTGCACTCCGGAATCTGAGAAAAAGTACCGTATGAGGCGTAAAATTCAGCCTTATTATAGTTCATTTTATCTCTCCTTTATG
>JALEVO010000056.1 GCA_022788225.1 Oscillospiraceae bacterium
GTAAACAGTCCGCTGCCTATAACTGGTACGTCAGGAACATAAAGCTTGTGTTTCTGATTTATCATTTTGATACGGTCAACAAGTTCCTCATACCCTGCGGCAAACGCCAGTACTACTGCAAAATCAGGTTCAAGCTCCTCGACCTCTGACAGGCGCATTACCCTGAATCCCTCAAAATAATGACCTCTTACAAAATCATCACTTGCAAATATGCCCGACGTTTTAATGCCATATTTTTTGAAAACGGACATTATTTTCATTGCGCCGTCACCCATACCGTAAATATATACAGGGCGGTGTTCCTTTTGGAGTCTTTCCCAGCAGGTTTCTTTTTCGGTTATAAATTCAAGCATAATTTCACATCTCTTTTTACATTAATTTCAATCCGGATCATCATCGTGACAGTCATCGCATTCGCAGTCGTGAGCATCATAGCCTCCTATCATGTCACGTCCTCTTGTTCTGTAGCGGTCACGCTGAATATTTATGTATTTATCCAGTTCCGCCAGAACCACTCTCGGTTGCTTGACACATTTGATTTCCTTGGTAGGTGTGTCAGTATCTTTAACATAAAGTACTATCGTACCGCAGCCGAATATCCTCTGCTTAAAAGGCAGAACAAGCTTTTTGTCCGTTACTGTATAAAGGTCAAGTTCGTCTTCTTCAAGGCTTAAAAGTCCAACTCTTGTTATAAACTTGTTTTCAGTCAGAAAATATCTTGTGAATGATAAAGGAAGTCCGAAAAGGGTACGTTTTTTGTCTGTCCAGACATAATCAATTACATCTTTTTTCATTTTGCATATCTCCGTTTATTAGTAATCATAGGGAGTTGTAGTCCCCTATGATTATCTGATTTTATAAAGTGATAACGATTTTACCGCTGTCCGCAGCAGGTGCGTCAACAGTCTTGTCTCCGGCAGTGATTTTAAATGCGGCACTGCTTGTATAAGTTACAGTGATCTCATTGCCGTTTCTTACAGCTGTCATTGACATAACCTTGTTTGCGTCCTTATCATAAACTGAAGTTTCAGCAGTTTTACCGTTGCCAAGATTGTAGATAACTGCGTTTGCATTGCTGATATAGTCATATTCAAAGCTGTTTTTGAAGTCACCGTAAACAACAATTGAATCAGGTCTTGCAAGAACAGGCATTTCAAGATATGAGCAGTGTCTTGTAACATATCTTCCGCCGTCGATTGTTTCGCCTGTGATAATGTCAGTCCACTTTCCTGCCGGCAGATAGAAAGTAACGTTTCCGTCCTCACTAAGAACCGGTGCGCAGAGGAGATTGTCACCCAGCATATACTGTCTGTCAAGGAACAGGCAGGCAGGATCGTCAGCATAGTCGATAACCATTGCTCTCATCATAGGAACGCCCACTGTTGAAGTGTAAACAGCCTGTGAGAAGAGGTAAGGCATAAGTCTGCCCTTGAGCTTTGTGAAGAAACGCAGAACTGCGCAGGCATTTTCCGGATTATCCGGTGTATCCTCCTCGTAAGCCCACGGCACTCTGTAAGAGGTTGAACCGTGGAGTCGGCTGTGAGTTGACATCAGACCGAAAGCACACCATCTCTTGTAAACATCAGGTGAAGCAGTAGCCTCAAATCCGCCGATATCGTGGCTGAAGTAGCCGAAACCGGAGGAACAGAGAGAGAGTCCGCCTCTGAGGGTTTCTGCCATTGAGGAGTATTCAGCAGAACAGTCACCGCCCCAGTGTACCGGGAACTGCTGACCGCCGGCTGTTGCACTTCTTGCAAACAGGCAAGCCTGATTTTCGCCGTAGTAATCTTTAAGCACATTGAATACAAGCTTGTTGTAAAGGTATGTGTAGTAGTTGTGCATCTTTATCGGGTCTTCGCCGCTGTAATACTTAACCTTTGTAGGGATTCTTTCGCCGAAGTCTGTTTTGATTGCAGTTACGCCCATTTCACAGAGTGCTCTGATTTTTGATGCAAACCAGTCACATGCTGCCGGATTTGTAAAGTCAACGATAGCCATTCCCGGCTGCCACATATCACACTGGAACACACTGCCATCAAGGTTCTTTATAAAGTATCCGTTTTCAACACCCTCGTCAAAAAGTTTTGAACGCTGTGCAATATACGGGTTTATCCATACGCAGATACCCAGACCTCTGTCTTTGAGTCTTTTCAGCATTGCCGGTGGGTCAGGGAACTGTGTCTTATCCCACTCAAAGTTACACCATTCATAGCCCTTCATCCAGAAGCAGTCAAAATGGAACATCTGGAGAGGGATATCCCTTTCAGCCATACCGTCAATAAATGAAGTAATTGTTTCCTCATCATAGGTTGTGGTAAACGATGTTGAAAGCCACAGACCGAATGTCTTTGCAGGAGGAAGTGCAGGCTTACCTGTAAGAGTTGTGTAGTTTGCAAGAACCTCACGCAGGTTTTCACCGCCGATAAGGAAGTATTCTATCTCCTCACCCGGAACTGTAATGGATACCTTTGAAACTGTATCTGACGCAATTTCATAGGAAACCTTGTCCGAACTGTTTACAAACACGCCGTAGCCGTTTGAAGAAATATAGAAAGGTATACACTTATAACTCTGGTCTGAACAGGTACCGCCGTCGGAGTTCCACATTTCAACGTTCTGACCGTTTTTAACGAATGTAGTAAACTTTTCGCCGAAACCGTAAATACATTCGCCGATTCCGAGAGTAAGCTGTTCTCTCATGTATGTGTGGTGTTCGTCTGCCGGATAACCCCAGAAGTTGTCGTCACGCATACTGTTTACACGGTTATCCGCTCTGAACTGGTTCTCCTCAATATACGAAGTTGCTCTCCATGCACCGCCTGTAAGACGTCTGCCCTTGTAGCTGAATTCAACGTCCCATTCATAGCCCTTTTTGATTCTTACCTTTGTGTTTCCGGAAACCATTTCAGCGAAGTCCTCACCTGTTGTGATTTCAGGAGTGTAGCCTAAATCCTCGTTAAGCTCGTATTTAGGTGCGTTTTTAAGGGTACCCTTATGATGTACTATACTTACTTTGATAACGTCCGGTGCAGTTGAAGTATAGGTTATCTCAAATGTAACTCCGCCTAAAGTCATTGCTCTGTTGTATATTGCAGAAGAGGTTGCAAAAACAGTTATTGAGTTGGCAGTTGTTGTTATTTCATATGCTGAAACCGCATAGTTCACGTCAAACCCACGCTGGTTCAGCCAAAAACCGTCTGAAAATTTCATTTTTCAAACTCCTTCCGTGTTTTCATAATCGTACCTTTATTTTAACATAATACTCCCTCAATGTCAATTAAATTCATTTATATTTATACGTATTTTCTAATAAAAAGCAAAAAGCAGACGGCTTTTACGCCGTCCGCTAAATCCATACGAATATTTATTTAAATAAAGATTTTTGCAATGTATATCGCATCATACAGGTTGACAGCACCGTCACCGTTAATATCAGCGATTTCCTTTTCTTCGTCTGTAAACGTCCTCATTCCCAGTATTTCTTTCGCAATCTCAACTGCGTCATATATGTCAATTTCACCGTTTCCGGAGATGTCTCCCTTAACCTGTGTTACCGGCTGGGTTTCCTGTGTTTCCGGAACTGTCGTGACTGGAATAACAGTCGTTGTCACCGGCTGTGTTTCCGTATTTTCCGGCTTTGTGACCGGAATGACAGTCGTTGTTACGGCTGGACTTTCCGGGTCTGTTATTTCTATTGTACCGCCGGAAAAATTCAACGAAATACTTCCGAATATATGGTAATAATCTCCGTAGGGATTACTATATCCTGCACTCGATGAAAATCTTGTACTATATGTCCCCGGAACACTGCCGTCTTCTGCGGAAATGGTCATAATTATCTCGTCTGATGGCATAGAAAATGAAACAGAATTATTCTCTTCATCAGTTTTCATACTAAACTTTATATTCAGCTCAGTTTCACAGTCAATAATATTCTCACAGTATACTCCAGCCGGAAGATATGCAGTTATAGAATAATCGCCGTCAATAGTTTCCCTGTCCGGTACTGAAAACTTCATTTCAGCAGTCTCACCGATATTCACCACTACATTATCAACGTAAACTTTTCTTGCAATTTCTTCGCCGGGAATCCATGGACATGGACCGGGTGGTGTTTCTGTAACCACTATAGATGTTACCGGAATTATTGACGTAGTTGTTGTGGTAGTGGTAGTTGTCGTCGTCACCGGAACAGAAGTAGTCACCGCCGGACTTTCCACCGTAACTGCACCGCCGGACACCTTGTAGCGGTAACCGCCGGCAATATAAATATCCCCCGAAGGACGGCTGTATGTTCTGGTGATATAGTCAAAGCTAATCTGATACTCACCGTCAGAAATATCCTCATCTGCTGAAAGGGTTATGGTCACAGTGCTTTCCGGCATTTCAAATGTGACAGCTGAACCGGACACTTTAAACTCCGCGATACCCCCATCTCCATAGCTGATTTTCTCACAGTTTATTCCCTCCGGAAGGTTCATGCGTCCGGAACAGTTGTCAAAAACATCCATATTATCAGAAATTGAAAGTTTCATTTCAGCAGTACTACCCGGCTCAATTACAACATTATCAGCGTTCGCCGGTCTTACATTATTGATGTCAACACCGGCAATATATGCAGTTGTCACCGGAATAGTTTCCACTTCATACCGGGTTATTGTTGTTGTGGTTGTAACGGCGGTTTGCTCCGGGGCGGTTGTCACTGGTTCATCTGCATCATATAAATCTGTCTGCACAACTGTGGTTTCAGTATAAGCACCCTCCTCATAAACCTCACTGTCGCCTGTCTCATAAGCCATAGTATGTACAGGTACAAGGCAGGTCAGTCCGCACACAAACGCCGTAAAAGCACTTATCAGTTTACTGTTTTTCATATAATACCTCCTCAGATAAGCAGTGTTTTTGCAATCTCTATGGCGTCATACAAGTTAACCACGCCGTCACCGTTGAAGTCAGCTTTTTTCATAGTGACCTCATCAAAGTCAGTCATTTTCATAACATACTTTGCAATTTCAATTGCATCATACAGGTCTATCTCACCGTTTCCGGAGATGTCACCTCTTACCTGTGTTTCCGGAATGGCTGTGTCAATATCAACTGCTGATTCTGCCGGATTTTCGCTGTCTGGTATATCCACTACATCAGCGGTGCTATAATAACTGTAATATTCGTCAGCCGGAATGTCATTGAACATATAATGCGCCACACAGCAGCATATAACTCCTGTCTCAACACTTTCAACTCTTTCATCAGCCTGAACACTTTCAAATATTTCCGGTGCAGTAAGAACGTCCATACACTGATAATATCCCATCTCATACCGCGTATCAGATTTCTTTTCAAAGGTAAAATCCTCAAGGCCCTCAAAGGAATTAGGGTCAAAGCTTTCATCAGGCTCTTTAAGGTTTATATTAATAGTCAGATTTCCTGCACAGCAATATCCAAAAATTCTGTGCACAAAAGCCTCTGTTGCTATTCCGGACTCTATCCAGCTTTCAGACATACCGGCAAGCTGAATAATTTCCTCTTCACTGTCAGCAGAGATACAGTAATCAGCGGCATCTTCGGTAATTGTTCCAAGATAATCAGCAGTACTCTTTTCAACCGTCATACCCTCCGGCAATCCTAAACTTTCAGCAGTCGGTTCAACACCCTCCGCAGTTTTAAGGCAAAGCTTGTACTGCTTGCTATTCAGACAAATTGCCCTTCCGTCTTTAAATGCTGTAAGAGTACCGTAGCCATATTCTTTTTCCCATGCAATATTATATGAGTCCATATAATAATCTGCTTCGGTGTCCGCATTTACACTTGAATTTTCCGCCGATATCAGCGGTACTGCTGTCAGCAAAACCACAGCCGACATAACAAACGATAAGGCTTTTAAAAATTTTCTCATAATAAGTCCTCCTTTTATCAGGTCTGAATTTTGCTTTTCACTTATACAGATACTGCAAAAACACATTTTGTGCACGGTTTTTTTAAAGTTTGACGTTTTACACAAAATCGATATTATTTTTTATGCAGTCTGTGCAGTTATTTCCATTTGTCATATATTTCAGCGGGTGTGAATATAATGTTTTAGCAAGTACAAGTCCGGATTATTTCTCCCAAAAGTAAAAAGCGGCGGACTTGGATAATTTAGGAGGTATATAAATGGATTTAAAGATCAACCGTGAAATGCTGACAGTTTCTGAAAGCATTTATGACGGAATACAGGAGCAGAGTGTTGAGCTTGACTACATTCTGCCTGACTACTGCCCCGATATTTTCAAGCTGGTAAAATGCTGTGTTACACCGTCAGTACTGTCCTGGAGCATAAACAGCGATAACCTTTCATACGAACTGCTGGCGGATATCAGAATACTCTACTGTTCCGAAAATAACCCCACGCTCCAGTGCATAAACCAGAAAATGACTTTCAACAAGGCTTTGCAGCTGTCATCTGCCGCGGTAAAACCCACTGTTTCACTGGTTTCCAAAACCGACCACATAAACTGCCGTGTGGTAAATCAGCGCAGAATTGATATGCGGGGAGCAGTTTCAGTAAAAATAAAAATTACCGGTGAAAAGACTCAGGAGGTTATCTGCGATATATTCGGAATGAACTCCCAGATTAAAAAAGTTCCGGTTGAATTTGCCGCAAAAAAACTTTCGGCATTCAAGTCACTTTCAGCCGCTGAGGATTTCGAGTTAAACTCCTCCAATCAGCCGGTTATTTCCATTGCGAAAGTTTTTGCAGTGCCGGCTGTGACTGATAAAAAAATAGTTGCTAACAAGCTTGTGGTAAAAGGCGAGGCAAAGGTGAGCGTCCTCTACTCCTGTGAAAACGGACTTGAAACAATGAAATTTCCTGTTCCGTTCAGTCAGATTGTAGATATGGAGGGACTTGACGAGGGCTTTGCCTGCAATGTTACAGCAGATGTAGTTTCATGCGACATTACCCCCTCTGCCGACAGCAACGGCGATACACGAATACTAAAATGCGAACTGCGAATAAATCTGAATTGTCAGGCAGTGAAAAATCTGCCGGCAGAGCTTGTGACTGACGTATACTCAACTACTTATCCCTGCGAATATGCGTCGTCAAAACTGAAAATTCAGCGGGCACCTGCTGAAATATGCGAAAACGTACAGGAAAAGCTGACTATCGAAAACGAGGGCGGCGCCTTTGACTGCGTTTATGACGTATGGTGTACCCCTAAAAATATCAATACCGCAATTGACAGCCAGGAAAAATGTCTTGTAGTCAGCGGTATGCTTGAATACTGCGTTATGGTAAAAAGTGAAAACTCAATGCCGGCAGTCATGGAAAAAGCAGAGGCGTTTGAACAGCAGATACCTGTAAACGGTATTTCTGAAACTGCCTCTGCTGACATAAACGTAACTGTTACCGACTGCACCTACACTATCACATCCTCCGACAGCATTTCTCTCAAAGCCGACCTGAAAATCAGCGGAAATGTCTGGCTCTCCTACTCCTGCGAGGCAGTAACAGAGGTAAGCTTTGATGATTCAGTCAAGAAGATTCGTGACGGCGATTATGCCCTGAAGCTTTATTACGGCGTTGAGGGCGAGGATATATGGGAAATCGCCAAACGCTACAGCACCTCTGTCAGAGCAATAATGGAAGAAAACGACCTTGAAAGCGAACTGCTTTCTGACAGCGGTATGCTGCTGATTCCAATCGTATAGGAGGATAAACATGACCAACGATATTTACAGTGATATTGCCAGCAGAACCGACGGTGACATTTACATCGGCGTTGTCGGACCTGTCCGCACAGGTAAATCCACCTTTATAAAAAGGTTTATGGAATCTCTGGTTATACCCAACATTGAAAGTGATTTCAAGAGAGAACGTGCAGTTGACGAACTGCCCCAGTCTGCCGCCGGAAAGACTATCATGACCACTGAGCCGAAATTCATTCCGGAAGAAGCTGTGGAAGTAAATCTGGAGGACGGTGCAAGGTTTAATGTAAGAATGATAGACTGCGTAGGGTACATCGTGCCGAGTTCAATCGGCTACATAGAAAATGCTGCGCCGAGAATGGTTCAGACGCCGTGGTTTGAAGAGGAAGTACCCTTCAACATGGCGGCGGAGATAGGCACGAGAAAGGTTATTTCGGAACATTCCACTATCGGTCTTGTGGTGACAACAGACGGAAGTATTTCTGATATTCCCAGAGAAGAATACGCCGAAGCCGAAGAGCGTGTGATAAACGAGTTAAAGGAAATAAACAAGCCATTTGTGGTAATCATGAACTGCGTTGACCCGTCCAGTGAAAAGGCTAAAACAATGTGTCAGGAGCTTTCTGAAAGGTATTCGGCAACGGTTATTCCGGTAAACTGTCTTGAACTGAATGAACAGGACATCAAGGACATAATCATGCAGATTCTGTTTGTTTTTCCAATCAAGGAAATCAATATCAGAATGGAAAAGTGGATTACCGGTCTTGAAAAGGGGCACTGGCTGAAAGATGAGATTTTCTCTGCTGTGAGAAACGCTGCGGAAAATGTGAGAATAGTCCGTGAGGTGAAAAACGCTGCGGAACTTATGGGAAAATGCCAGTATATCACGGAATCGAGAATTGCGGACATGAACTTAGGTCAAGGCAGCGTTACCATTCAGGTGAGTCTTGACAGCAGTCTTTTCTACAAGATTCTGGGCGAGGCTACTGGTATTGAGATAGTCAATGAAAGCGACCTGCTGCCGGTGCTTATGGAGCTTAACCGCATCAAAAAGGAGTATGAAAAAATCAAGCCTGCCCTTGACGAGGTTGAGGCTACCGGATACGGTATAGTCATGCCGGACATTGACGAGCTTTCCCTTGAAGAACCTGAGATAATCAAGCAGGGCGGAAAATACGGCGTTAAGCTTAAAGCGTCTGCACCGTCCATACACCTTATGAAAGCGGCGATAAATACTACGGTCAGCCCGATTGTGGGTACTGAAAAGCAGAGTGAGGAACTGGTGATGTATCTGCTTTCCGGCTTTGAGGAAAATCCAAAGAAAATATGGGAGTCCAATATTTTCGGAAAGTCACTCCACGAACTTGTCAACGAGGGACTTCACAACAAGCTTTACAAAATGCCGGTTGAGGCGAGAATGAAGTTACAGGAAACCCTGCAGAGAGTTATCAACGAGGGCTGCAGCGGACTTATCTGCTTTATTTTGTGATACTAAAAAAGTAAACCTGAGAGGATTTCTGGTCTTCTCAGGTTGTTTTTATTTGTGGGTAAATCAGAATTTACGGCAGTATCTTCGTAACCCTGCTGGGGCAAACCTTTCTGAGGAAAGGTTCTTCCCCAGACCCCTTTCCAAAGACTTTTAGTTCATTTTTTCTCATAGGGGCTGTGCCCCTATGAGAAAAAATAGGGTAAAGTTTTAGGAAGGGAGTTTGAGGGAGAACCCTTTTTCAAAAGGGTTTCCCTCAATAGGTTACGCATATAGCTGCCGTAAATTCTGATTTA
>JALEVO010000084.1 GCA_022788225.1 Oscillospiraceae bacterium
GTGATAGCCATAATGCAAAGGCAGCTGCCGTATTATTCTGATATACTCATGAATGACGTTCTCAGGAACACTCAGAATATCCTTCGTGATATCAACACGGCTGAGATTAAAGCAGTCTATACCGGATATTTCAGGAATCAGTTCACTGAAGATACTTCTGATTTTCTCATCAAGAATGTCTATGGAACACAAAAAATCACCAGGATTAAAAATTTTATTTGCGTAAGTACCAGGCTCAATCAGTCTGGAAGGATTAACCACCAGTGTAAGTTTAAACGGATAGCAGGATCCTTTTCGTTTTATTTCATTTTCAGTGCATTTGCGGAAAGATATAATGATTCCGTCTTTTGCATAACGTGAGGGACTTTGACAGCAGAAAATGGAACACAGACGGTCACATAATCGAGAGCCGTTCTTTTCTTAATGAGGTGCTTGTAAATAAAAATCTCAGAGTCTTTTTCGAGGAGACTTTTGCAACCGCAATTGAGAAATACAACGAAAAAAACAAGAGTAAACACGCTGACAGATGTACTACTGTGGGCAAATATTTTGAAGAGCAAAAACGGAAAGCTCAGGAAACGATTTTGCAGTTAGGTGATGCAGATACCTACAAGGCAATCGTGGAACAGTTCGGGCAAAGTAAAGCAGATAATTTTTATAAAAATGCTTTGAAAAATGCGTTTGAAAAATGGCAAGAGAACAATCCTACATTGAGAGTATTCGGTGCTTATATACACATGGACGAGCAAACCCCACATCTGCATCTTGATTGGTTGCCAGTGACAGAAACTACAAGAGGATTAACAACCAAAGTATCACTTGAAGGAGCGTTAAAACAGATAGGATTCGCAAGAAGTAAATCGGATAAATATGACAAGACACCATACAAGCGTTGGCTGTCAGACAGACGAAAAGGATACGAAGATTTTTGGCAACAAACAGCTGATGAACTACTTGGAAAAGGCACGATAAAAGTATTACCGTCAGAGCCAACAGCTTCACCACATAAGGAAACTTGGGAGCATCGTGAAGTGCAGAAAGGACTTGCCAAAGTAACTGATTTTATATCGGGAAAAGGTGCGAAAAAAGTCGCCGCAGCCGAAGAAATAATAGCTAATGCAAAGCAGATAAACAAGGCATTATGTGACGAGGGCAATCAAAGGATAGCGGCAGCTCAAAGACGTGAGGGAGCAGCAGCCAGAATTGAAAAAGCAGTCGAAAATAAAAGGCTTGCACTCAACAAAAATATTGAAGATTACAATATCAAAGAAGAGAAATTACGGCACAGTGCAAAAGTACTGAGCAATCGAATAGCAAAACAAAAAATTACCGTGGAAAAAGAAGTACAGCGAAGATTATCACCGCATAATTTCGCCCAACGGCATCATGAAGAAAATGAAAGATACTTACAAAAACAGCGGTCGATTTTCGCCGTGGCTCTGGAACAAGCACAGCAGCAAGGCAAGGAAGAACAGCAGAGGAAACAAGCACTCTTTGAGAAAGCAAAATACAAAACCACGAAAAAAACAAAAGGAGACTGGGAAAGATGATTATAGGATTAACTAAAACCATGCACACATATATTGTCGGTCAGCCTAAACGCTCTTCCAGAGGGCAGAGCAAGCGTGTGGACGGCTTTACATACAGCTTTACAACAACTATCAGCACAGCCGACATGGACTGGGACGGTGCATACACAGTCATTACAGAGTGCCTGACAGACGTTATGAAGATACCGCTTGATACTGTCAAAGACATGGAAATAAGCCTTGACATAGCAGCAGGATTGTATACAGTGCGTTTCAGCACAACTATTGACCTTACAGACACAGATTATGCCGCTGAGATTACATGGCTTATACAGAGCCGTGACATCGGCTTTGAGGAGCATACAGGTAAATACTCTGCTGATTATGTTACAGATAATAGTTACGAGATAACAACAGGCGTTACACCGCTGTCAATTGACAAGGTGGAGCAGATTGCGGAGGAGTGATAGCAATGAAAAAAAGCGATGAAAAAATAATCAAAGAAGAGAATACAGAATACATAGTAAGCTTTGGTTTCGGCAGTGAAAAAATTGAAGATTTGATTATGGCTTATTTAATGGAAAAGGTCAAAGAGGAAATTGAAGAAGAAGAGCGTATAAGCGGTTGATTTTGTGTTACTTTTGTAGTATAATGTTACAGAAACATATATGCAATCGCTTTGCTCGGAAAGGAATGAAAATGCTGAATACAGAGCAAAGTGAATATACAGCGGCTTGTTATTGCAGGCTATCAAAGGACGATTTACAGGACGGTATAAGCGTTTCTATCGAAACACAGAAAAAGTTGCTTGAAGATTATTGTAATTCTCATGGATTTACAATTTTTGACTTCTATTGCGATGACGGATTTACAGGGACTAATTTTCACCGTCCCGGATTTGAACGAATGATGAACGATGTACATAACGGCAACGTTAATGCTGTTTTAGTAAAAGACTTGTCCAGACTCGGCAGAAATTACATTGAAACAGGTAAACTTGTTGAGGAAACCTTCCCTGAAATTGGTGTGAGGTTTATTGCAATTGGTGATGACGTTGACACTGACAACGACAGCGTTGATTTTAATCTAATGATGCCCATAAAGAACGTATTTAACCAGTACTACCCCGCCGATGTTTCCCGAAAAACACGTCAGGCGTTCAAGACAAAGGCATTGCGTGGGGAATTTATCGGTACAAACGCCCCTTATGGCTATCGCAAATCTGCTGAGGATAAGCACGTTTTACTGATTGATGAGGCAACAGCCCCGATTGTCAAAGAGATGTTTGAAATGACGGCATATAAGGGTTACGGCTATAACAAAATTGCCCGTGAGCTGAGTAAAAGGCAAATTTTCACCCCGACAGCATACCGTTGTTTGAGAGAGGGCAAGACTTTTGAAAAAGACCCCTATGACTGGAATCTCGTTTCTGTGAGAAGAATCCTTGAAAATAGAGAGTACCTCGACTGTGTGGTAAACGGTAGGAAGAAAAAGCTGTCTTTTAAGAGCAAAAGGGTAATCCCTATTGCAGAGGATAAATGGATTATAGCCAATGACACGCATGAGCCGATTATCTCACAGAGGTTATGGGACGACGCTCACAGACGGCTCGGAACTCGCAAGAGAGAGAGCAAAACAGGCAGTGTTAATATGTTTGCAGGACTTGTTAAATGCGATAAGTGCGGTTATGCCCTTACACTTGCCAATACTAAGGCAGGCAAGCGTTATCTCTCGTGTTCAACCTACAAAAGAAAAGGAAAAGAAGCGTGTACAGTACACTACTTGCAGTACGATAACTTATATCAGATTGTATTAGCCGATATACAGGAGAAACTGGGTTTGATTAAGGGTAATGAAGTAATTTTTGCACAAAGACTGCAGTCGGAACTCGGTAACATGAACGGACAGAAAGCTCAGCTTTTACACAAAGAAATGCAAGAACTTGAAAAGCAATTGCAAAAACTTGATGAAAAGTTTGACAAAATGTATGATGACAGGCTTGAGGGGTTACTGTCTGACAGGAAATTTCGTGAAATGGCTGAGAAGTCAGAGATAGCGCGTGAAAAGCTTACCGCCAGACTTGATGAACTGAAAATACAGCTTAACACACAGGCAGTCGTTGAAGATAATATCTCACGTTTTTTAGACGTTGTAAGAAAGTATACAGATGTGCAGGAACTTGACAGCGAACTTCTTAACCGTCTTATTGACAAAATTGTTGTCGGCAATAAGATAAAATCAGACCACGGCTACACGCAGAAAATAACTATACATTACCGATTTATCGGTGATTTAGAGAGTGTTGACCTCTCAAAGTGACGTTTATGGTCGTTGGTTCAAATCCAGCCGCCGCAACCAATTGAAAAGTGCTATGCAATGCTTTAGGAAAAATGGAGGAATTCCCCTTGGCGATTGCATAGCACTTTTCTTATTTCTCGTATCTACGGGCTTTGAGCCACTTTCAATAAGAAATTCTAATGAAGATTTTTAGTACAAATCCTCCTTAGTTTACGACACTTTACAGGCACTTCATGGGTTCGTGAGGTGCCCATTTTTTACCTGAAAATAAATTCGTTTCCGTTATTTTTCCGTTATTGCTATGAA
>JALEVO010000136.1 GCA_022788225.1 Oscillospiraceae bacterium
AGGGGCACAGCCCCTATGAGAAAAAATGAATCAAAAGTCTTTGGAAAGGGGTCTGGGGAAGAACCTTTCCTCAGAAAGGTTTGCCCCAGTGGGGTTCCGTATATACTGCTGCAGATTCCAGTTTATATACAAAAATGCGGAAATCTCTTAACTGAAATTTCCGCATTATTTACTGATTATTTTTGTTTAACTCTGTGGTCCGAGTTCAGTGTAATGAATGATCATTGCTGCATAATTCATCAATAGTGTACTGTCGGAGGAATCAACAACTCCGTCATAGAGACAGTTGGCATTTACAAAACCCTGTTCAGTTAACGCATTATCCACATTGTTAAGCAGATAAAGGTTAAGCTTGACTACGTCAGCAATACTTACACTACCGTCAACATTTACATCGCCCCATAAAGCACTTTCCAGAAGCTCCTCATCTGTTGCTGCCGGAACAGTTGCTGATGGTTTTGTTGGCTCGGTTGTTTCAGTGCTGTCCCCTTCCTTCGGTGGTTCAACACCCCAGACAAGTTCATCATCAGCATAAAGAGTTATCTTGTCTGTGATTATTTCAGCCGCATTATCGTCCTCAAAGCTTATGAGGTCCTGATAGCTGTAGTCATTGTCCGGGTCAAATACTGTATCGTATGTTTCAGGATTCATGTCATTTACAATACGGAACTGATAGATTCGGCTGCCGTAGAAGTCGCAGTTCTGCCATGAAATTTCAACATAGTATGTTCCGTTGTCGTCGTACTTGACAGGCTCTGAAATCGTTGCATGGTTCTTGCCGCTTGTATAACCGGATTCAGCGTCATAGTCAGTTTCGGTGTGTATAAAGCTTATGTCCTCACCGATTGCCATTTGTTCACTGATATTGAAGTAATACCTTGCTTTCAGGTTACTCTCAAAACGAGGCGGGTTGATAGTTCTGTTATGAACGATTACCTTTACCTGCACACTTGCGTCTGTAAGCTGTGCCTTGCCTCCTGAAATGAAAAGTCCTGTCGGAAGCGGATTGCCGTCAGCGTCAACCTGGTCATAGTCAGCGTATGCATTCTCTGACATATTGAAGTCCGGATTGATATGGTTCTTGTCTGCAAGTTCCTTGCCCTCTGCGCCGTAGAAATGATACAGTCCGGCAAGGTCGCCTAAAAATCCGGCGTTATAGTCGTCAGTTACTTCGTTGTAGATGTAGTCCTTTGTAACGTCGCTGTGGAAGTCGTCAAGGTCAGGACCGCCTACAAGTGCGCCCCAGAGTGTATGTACCTGCTTAATCGGGTCTTCCATTGACTGTGTTGCAGAGCAGTGAGCTGCACGGTGGTGCGGCTGTGAAGCGTAGCTGTTTCCATAGCCTACTTCATAAGCATATCCCATAGGATTATTTCCGAGGATATATTCCATCTGTGCCTTTGCCCACGGCATGAATGTTTCATCACCGGTAGTTTTTGCGTAAACACCTGCACAAAGACCAGCGGCTGTGTTATAACGTGCAGAACCGTAGCCTGAAACTACTGCCCAGCCGTATGGGGACTTGGCAATAAAGTCACCGCTTGTTTCGCTTTCAGGCAGGTCTGGTATCTCATCACAGGTCATAGGTGTATTCCAGAGGAAGTCGTCCATTCCGAAATATTTATGTCCGTGAACTGGTTCGTAGCCCCACTTTGAGGAATCAACTGTCTTGGCACAGCCTGACCAGTATTCAAGATTATAGCGGAAGATATACCAGTCACGGGCAGTATTTGTTACAGGTGCAAGCTTTGCGAAAACTCCGCCCCATACTGTATCCCAGCAGTGAACCCAGATGTTCTGCCAGCAGTTGCCGGTATCAGTGATAATACGCTTCATATAACCGGTGTAAGGATGTGCTCCCTTTGCGTTAGTTGTTGTTTCATCAACTGCAATGATAGCTTCGATATACTTGTCATAAGCCGCATCTTTCTGTGTTTCGTCCTCGGCAACAGCCGCATAGTAGAGCCATACAGCCGCCCATGCAAGCTCGTCATAGTCATAGCTTGAGTGGTAGAAACCGCCGTCATAGCCTAAAACCAGTGAACTCGGAGTACTTCCAGGAGTCCATGATTCCTTATGTGTTGCAACGGCAAATTCATAAAGTGCTCTTGCATATTTCAGTGATTCAGCTGCATATTCAGGGTCTGTATCCTTGAAGTTTAAGTAGTTTATTGCAAGGGACGCTGACGCTCCTGCACACTGGTCAGGCGCCGGCATTTCAGTTGTTGCAAAGTAAGCAGGACGCTTTACTGCGCATGAAGCAGTCGCAACAACAGTATCATCGACCTGAAGTTCCGGAGCACACCAGTAGTTGTGGTCATTGTTTCCCTCGCCCACCTGATAACAGTATCCGACTACGTTGTCCTTATCATCAAGGAATGTGGCTTTCATGAAGTAATCGTTTATCCAGCGAAGTTCATCTTCAATGTGGGTCTGGAGTCCCATATCAATATAGTCCTCACGGAATTCGTAGTAGCCCCAGCCTATAGTTGACGCTGAATAGCTTCCCGGCAGACCGAATTTTACATGGTCACCGGCGTCATGCCAGCCGCCTGTAAGGTCAAGAGTTCCGTTTCCGTCCGGGTCAAGCCACTGACGGTTTTCGTCAATAAACTCCTGGGACATATTAACGCCCTCATAAAGTCCCTCGGCAGAACTTGCACCGCCGTCGCCGTCACCTTCACCCTTTGGCGGATCTTCCGTATCGTCCGGGTCCTTACCGTTTTCAGAACCGTCATTTGCCGCTTCACCATAAAGTTCCGGCATCGGATTCATAGGTTTAAGGGGAATTTCAGCGTCCTTTACATGGCAGTCTCCACGCCATGAATAATATCCGTCCTCCCCTACTTCGTCACCGCACTTGTTTGCGTCATAGAAACACATTGCAAGCTGCAGAGCTTCAGCGAAGTTGTCATAATTGTTCGGCTCTTCCTCGTTGATGTACGCCGCATTTGACGGAAACATCAAACAGGAAACCGACACTGCCGCACAGGTAATTGCCGCAGTAATTCTTCTGAACGTATTTTTCTTCAATGTACAATACCTCCTGCCCGAAATTATTATCCAAATCTTATATTAGCATATTTTATCTGAAATGTAAAGTTTTTCTCTACTTCACCAAAAAATATGTGAATTTTCACAAAAAAGCATTGCCTTGTTTTGTTAAAATCAACAACAATAAATTCCTGTTTCTTTCAAAGAAAGCTGGTATCTGTTATCCTGTGGTATGCAAATCAACTTTTACAATATATGCTATAAATCCATTTATTTTTTTGTAGGAGCGACCAGTGGTCGCCCGTGAATTTATGTGTTTTTTTTGAATCGGGCGAGCAATGCTCGCCCCTACAAAAGCTATATTTCACCAAAATCGATTTCCGTGACCCTTTGTCATACTGCCTTTACAATACAGACTATTTATGGTATACTTATTATATTAAGACAGTCTGCCGGACAAATAATATTGAAAAGGAGAAAAGCTATGAAAATCCTGATAATGATTGATATGCAGAACGATTTTCTGACAGGTGTACTCGGAAACCAACAGACCGCCGCTGTCGTACCGGCAGTCTGCGAAAAGGTGAAGCGTTATCTTGCCGAAAACAAAGCACCGCTGATTTACACCATGGACACTCACGCTGAAAACTATCTCTCCACACAGGAGGGCAGAAATCTTCCGGTAACCCACTGCATAAGGGGTTCTTACGGCTGGCAGCTTGACGACAGTCTGAAAGCCATAACTGACGGACAGCCGGACAGAACAGTTAAAATCGAAAAGGTCACTTTCGGTGCTGAAACGCTCCCCCGGTGTGTAAAGGATATCTCTCTGAAGTACGGCGGGGAAATTGAGGAAATCGAGCTTGTGGGGGTATGCACTGATATCTGCGTTATCTCAAACGCCATGCTCCTTAAAGCATTTTTCCCGGAAACTCTCATAACAGTTGACAGCAAATGCTGTGCCGGAGTTACGCCGCAGTCGCATAACAACGCACTGGAGGCTATGAAGATGTGTCATATTCGTGTGATTTAAGACAGTTTACACAATACATTCGGGCGACCACTGGTTGCCCGTTATTTTTATGTCAGGCTGAAATTCCTGAAACTTATTTTCATTTCACTTCTCCGCAGATTAGCCCCCTGCTTCCGGTTGCAAGGTAAAATCTGCCCTCTTCCCGGCTGTCGCCCTCAATTGCGTTTATCTCGCCAAACATCTGCTTACTGCTGTTTATCCTCGTCCACTCTCCCCCGTCATTTTCAGAACGGTAAAAGCCGTAGACGCCGTCTATCCAGCCGTTTACATAGAGCATTTTATCAGCCCCAAGGTACTCACTGCCTTTGATTCCAAGTCCGATTCGCAGTATACGGTGGTTCTCACTGGAAAGTCTGACAGTCCTGCACTCCTTTCCGTCATACACAAGCTTGTAAAGACCGCCGTCGGCAGTGACATAAAACACGCCGGATTTTCCCATGTCGGGCTTGATATCCGTTTTGTTCTGACCGTCGATTCTCCCGAAGTCCACAGCCGGAAGTCCGCACTCACACTGCTTAAACACCGCTCCCCCATTATCGCTTACGAACAGTTCTCCGTTACTGCCGAAAGCGTAAAACCTCTCTGCAATCACCCTGTCGGAAAACACCTTGATGTGTCCGCTGTAACTGTTTCCCTGCAAATCAGTGAACTGTGAAATACCATAGCTTTTGCAGGTATCATTGCTGTAAACAACACATTCAGACGGAAGAACATTCCCTCTGTCCGCAACACACCATACAACGCTTTTTCCGTCCGCAGAAACTGCCGCCCAGCCGGCATTTACATTGGGGCGTTCAATCCTCTCAAAAAGACTGTCCAGCTTTTCTGACAGACCGTAGGGCAGTCCGGGGCGAGTGTCAAAGCTTCTGCCCTGATTGTGACTTATAATAAGACCACCCTTTGTTGAGCCGACCCAGTTCCCCCTTGCGGTAACAACCACCATTTCCGGCTTGCTGTCGGGGAAATCGGCGTTGATACAGGTGATATACCGCAGATTGTTTTCGTCGGTGAATGTGTTGGAGGCATGGCGGTGAATATCCGTAAAGGCAAAGCCGCCAAGGTCGCCTAAGATATCAATAAGCTTTACCTCTCCCCTGTGGGGACTGTAAACATTGAGATGCACAGTTTCCTCGATACCGTCACAGCAGTCGCAGAAATGTGGTTTTGGGGAACACAGATTTTCAGTCCTGAATATCCCTGTGCCCGTATTGAACCAAGCCTCGTTTTTGTTGTGAGGATTGATTTTTATATCGCTTATCCAGTGAATGACCGAACTGCCCTGATTATTTTCCGGCTTCATGTAGGGAATGTTAAAGCTTACGCTGTCAAGACCGTCTAAGACAGTCCTCCAGCTTTTGCCGCAGTCATCTGAAATGTATATGCGTTCACAATGGCGGTACAATGTAGAAACTGCAAGTATTCTGTGTTCGGAACAGATTCCGCCGTAGCCGCAGTTATTTTCCGGTTCGGGAGTGATATCCTCGTATTCTCCCAGTCTGCCATCTTCCCCGATTTTGTACCGCAGTACTGCGCCTTTGCCGATACAGCCTGCGTCACAGCTGTAGCTAAGCGGCAGATTCCACCTTGCGTTTCCGGAACAGTTCATGGTAATGTAATAATAACTGCTGTCAGCAGAGATACGGTGTCCCACCATACCGGAAAGGGGTTCGCTGTGTACATTTTCCGGCTGTGAAAGCTTTTCAAAGGTCCCCATGCCGTCGTAGGAAACGTAAAGGCTGTGCCCCCTCATGTCGGGAGAGGTCATATTTTCCGTGCCGGCACAGGCTGTGACAACTCTTTTGCCGTCGTCTGAAACGTGTACAAAGGTCATGCACTTTTCACCGTTTGGTGCAAAGGCAGTCCAGCTGTTTCCGCCGTCTTCCGATTTTAGAATACCGTCATAGGAGGAGGCAAAATAAATAACGCCGTTTTTCACGGCAAGCCTGCTTCCTGTTCCCCTGCCGGAGAAGTTTCCGTGTACTGTTGCCGGAATACTTTTATATTCAAAGTTCTCCCCAAAATCATAGGAGATACAGAGCTTTGCATCATTTTCACCGCTTCCGCAGACTGAATAAAGCACTCCGTTTTCACTGCACACTGCCGCCGGATAGGTTTCCGCAAGGTCGTTCTCGTTTACAAAGTCGATAAGGCTTGTCCAGTGTCCGGCGGATTTGTCAAAGCGGTAAAGACCGCCGATATCAGTCCTTATGTAAAGAATATCTTCACGGCTTTTGTCAAATTCTATCCCTGTGACATACCCTCCGCCGCCTATGGAAATGTTAAAATAATTGTATTCAATATGTTTCATATAACACCTCTGTCAACTGCAGTATTGCTTTTAAGTATACACCATATCTACGGCTTTTTCAATAGTTTCCGACAAAAAAAACAGGGTATGCTTGACATACCCTGTCGTATTTACTTTTCAAGCAGTTTCTTTGCAATTCCGAGTGCATCGTACAGGTCAACTTTTCCGTCGCCGTTGTAATCGGCAATTTCCATCTGTGCGTCTGTAAATGACCTCATACCCATAATGTAACGGCATACTTCTATTGCGTCATAAAGGTCGATTGCACTGTTTCCGGTAATGTCGCCTTTTAATTCAGTCGCAGGTTCGGTTGTCGGCTCGGTTGCTGGTTCATCAATTACAGGATCATCAGTTACAGTAAAGTCGAATTCTACATTCGCATAAACATCATTTTCAAATGACTCAATGCATTCCTCAGCACTTTCCATTTCACCATTGCAGTAACTATTGACAGCTTCCAGGAAATACATATCAACAGATGAATCATAAGGGGCAATAATACCGCTCATGTCAATAGCCTTTGCGTTTTCATGGAGTGGCTCAAAATAGTCCTGACCGCCGAGAAGTGCACTGGAATTTTTGCCCTCGCTTATCAGTTCCTCTGTTACAGCCATGTTGTTAGGCAGATAACCTGCCTCATTTTCTGCAAGACTCTTAATTGAATCTTTATCCACTGCTATGTAATTTATAAGGCTTGCCGCCATATCTGCATTGTCTGTCCTCGGATATACGCAAAGCCATGTACCGCCCCAGTTATACGGTGAAGGTCCCTGACAGGCTTTCCACTTTCCGAATGTAGCGCCGCTTTCTCCTCCGGCAGCGGAAAGAAGTATTGACTCACCGAATCCCCATGAGGACACAAAATATCCCATAGTACTGTCTGTCTGACCGGCTTTGTACCATGTATCAGTCCACTGATTTATGTCTGTAACATAGCTGTTGTCAGTCATATTCTTTGCAAGTGAAATAAAGTCATAGCAGAAATTATCCGTAACAAGGTTATTGTCAACAACCCACGGCTTTGTTCTGCTGTATTTATATGCATTGTACATTCCGTATAAAGTTGTTGTCAGCGCTGTCTGCCCTTCGGACGCACTGTAAACCTCTCCTGCCGTTGACTGGAACTTGTCCCAGTCGGAAACCTTTGCCTGCATCTCCTCCGGTGTCTTCACCCCGAGATACTGTTCAGCAAGGTCGGCTCTGTAACACCATGCGCCGGAACTTGCCTGCCATGCAACACCCTTTAACACGCCTTTTGAATTTTTGCCAATATCCTTTGTATAGGGATACTGCTCCGCAAAATCACTTTCATTAAAACCGAGTGCGCTTAACGGGGACGCACAATAACTCTTATTCATTAATTCCAGCGCCCAGTCCTGCTCAACCAGTAAAACATCAATATCCTCACCGCTCATAAAAAACTTGTAATAATAATCTAATGCTCCACCGCCGTATGTATTCAGATTAATATAATTTATCTGGGATTCTGAATATCCCATATCATTCGCCCACTTTTTAACTGTTGGCTCAAAGCTCGCATTCCAGCTTAAAACAGTAAACTTGTCACCGCCTGTAGGAAGCGTTCCGGAATATGTAAAATCTTCTGCTGAAACTATACTGCTCTGAGTGCTTACCGGCTCAACTGCACAAATACCGGCAGCACAGGTCATTGCTGTGAGCATACACAGTAACTTTTTTATTCTTTTCATTTGTATTATTCCTCCTCTTTTTTATATATTATAACAAATAATATATATTATGTCAAATTTCTCCGTTTTTTCTCTTGATAAGCCTTATGTCAATGCCGACAAATTCAAGGCAGTCATAAGCCGCAAAAAGCCTTGATACTATTCTGTCGTCATACTTTTTCTGAATACCCTCATGGTTTAAGTTTGTGCTGATTATTGTAGGCAGTCCACGACTCATTCTTGTGTTGATAATATTATACATGGTAGATATGTAAAACGGCGTATCATATTCCGAGCCTAAGTCGTCCAGTATCAGCAGGTCAGCCGCCAGCAGCATTTCAAGGGTATCACCATTTCCGGAATCACGTCCGAAATGTTCTCTCTCAATTTTTCTGAGATAATTCAGCGCAGAATCGTAAAGCACGTTATAGCCGTTTTTCAGCACTTCATTTGCAAATGAAAGGGAAAGGTGTGTTTTCCCAAGTCCGGTT
>JALEVO010000145.1 GCA_022788225.1 Oscillospiraceae bacterium
GTGCTGTGGCAGTCTGCCATAAGCAGTTTTACAAGTTCCATTTCCTTTTCGCTTAAACCGTGTTCTCTTTTCATAACAATTTACCTCCAGATTTTTCTGTGGGTATTATTGCCATTTACACGGTTCTGTATTCAGACTCTAACTAAAAAAGAGAGGGAAAATCCCTCTCTTTTTTAGGTTTAAAAAGCAGGTGAATTGTATCATCTGCTTTTATTTCATTTTCATCATAACAGCAGCCCAGCCTTCACCCTCTGCTTCTTCAATCACATCAAAGCCAGCCTTAACTACAGCATCAACAACTTCCGATTTACGTTCCGTAATAATTCCTGAAATAATAAGAGTTGATTCCGGTTTTAGAAAACTACTGAAAAGAGAACTCATTGCTATAAGGACATCAGCTACAATATTTGCAGTAATTATATCAAACCCACTGCCGATTTTTTCCCGAAGTTCAGTATCTGAAATAATATCACCACAGTAAGCATGATATTCTTCCTTGGAAATATTGTTCTTTTCGGCATTTTCCAGTGCAGTAGTCACAGCATTTTCTTCAATGTCAACAGCTGTGGCTTCATTTGCGCCCAGCAAAATGCCACCGATTGAAAGAATACCGCTGCCGCAGCCTAAATCAAGTATTCTTTCGCCCCCGTTTACTGCCTTTTCAAGCAGTTCAAGACAAAGCTTTGTAGTATTGTGCTGACCTGTACCAAAGCTTGACGCAGGGTCAATTTCCAGTATGGTACGATTGTCGTTGCCGTCATATTCTTCCCATGAAGGTTTTACAAGCAGCTTTTCACCGACTTTCAGAGGCTTGAAATACTGTTTCCAGTTGTTAGCCCAGTCTTCTTCTTTCACTGATTTGATTTCAAATTCAAGACGTCCCCAGCTTCCGGCACTGTCACGCTCTTTCATGCGGGCAAGCAGTTGTTTAAGCGAAATTAGCATCTCTGCACCCTGTGAGTTGTCCGGAAGATAAACTGTAACGCTTGATTCACAACTTTTCAGTCCCATTAAGTCATCATCAATGTAATCCCATTTTCCGTCTTTGTTTTCTAAAAATTCATTAAAATCTTCAGAATCTTTGATAGCAAATCCTTTTATGCCAATGTCAAGCAGGGATGCGCATAAAATATCGATTCCTTCAGTTGAAGTGTAAATTTCAGCCTCTGTCCAGTTCATTAATTATTTCTCCGTTTCTCTATTCTCTGATTTCCTTCATTAGATATACTGCGTCAAATTCATTCACAACATTGTCATTGTTAACATCAAATATATACATCTCTATGATATTCAGTTCATTTGGATTGTTAATATAAACATTCAATGCCAGCACATCGTCATTATCTATAATGCCGTCACGGTTTATATCTCCCTTTATAACTGGAAGTGTCGTAGTAACAGGAGCGGCAGTTGTTGTCGTTGCAGTAGTTGTAGTTGTGGCAGCCTTAGTATTTGTGGTTGTAGCCTTGGTAGTAGTTGTTGTTGCTTTTGTAGTAACTGGCGTTGTTGTCGTAGTTGCTGAAACATAAGTCAGGTATTCCATGCAGATATAGCCTGTTTTTGAACCATAAGTTGCTTTTCCCCAGTTATTAGTTACCGAACTTATTGTTACAGTAGCATTATATGGCACAAGGCAAACCTGTGATTTGTCCGAACCTATTCCGCTTCTCATGTTAACTCCTGATGAAACATTACACTTGTATGTACCTAATTTGTATGAGTAGCTGCTTTCAGTATACTCTGTATAATCAAGGCAGATCCAGCCGCTTTTTCCGTTATACTCAACTTCGCCCCACTGGTTATTGTAAACTCTTGTTACAACAACAGTTTTTCCGGCAGGAATAGTCAGCAAAATGTCTGAAGAAGTACTGTAAGATGCTCTCAGATTAAGTGCGTCAGTGGTTTTATAGTGACCTGTAAGATATGTAGTTGTAGTGCTGTCAACTTTGGCAGGGGTATTTTTTCCCTTATAAAGTCTGACCTGAATCATTCCGCTTACATCATAGTAGTCAAAAAGCTTGTCCGTTTTATTCTGTGCAGGATCCATCATGTATACGACACCATTTTTGATTGTATCGATAGCAATCCAGTGACCATCATTTTTTACCGACATTACAATATAATAACCCTGATTTATGTAATTAGAAAGTTCTTTAATAATAGTGGATTTAGTCTGTGATGAAAAATATGCACGTTTTTCAAAAGTGAAATTGCTTACCAGACCAGTAACAGCGCCCCAGTAAAGATTCCCTTCAGAATCAAAACCCCCGTTATTGCTCAGATAATCAACAAGTGTTCCCGGATTGAAACTGCTCTCGCTTTTACATCCGGAATGTACCACCTGTATGGCAACAGACGTAACTGCACAGCCTATTTCTGCCATTGTATCTCCGCAGCTGCCAAGTGTTTTACTTCCCCAGCGTGAATCGCTCTGAAGCCACGTTTTGTAGCTGTCTGCACCTGAAACGACAAGAGAAGATGAAAATATAAAAAGAGTAACAGTTGCTGCGACAAAAAAACTGCTGATTTTTTTTACCATGCTTTAACGCATCCTTTCGACTTATTTCCGTACTATTTACCAAAATGTAATAAAATATTATTGCTTTTTAATTATATCATGGAACAGAATTATTTTCAATCAGCATTTTAAACATAATGATAATGCTGATTATAGCTATAATAGTGTATAGATAACAAAACATATGTACTTTTCTAACAAAAGTGTTACAGAAATTATGCTTTTTTGTTACAAAATGCAATAGCCGCAGATTTTATTCTGCGGCTTTACCATTATTTGTTCTTTTTCTTTCTCTTTTTCATTATAAGGACAACAATTTCAGCAATTAAAATTACACCGGTAGCTGCAATGAAAAATGGGACAAGTCCCCAGCCGCCTTTATTGTTGTCAGATTTTGCGGATACTTTCTTTATGCTGTCAGCCTTATACTCGTTCTGCTTTCCGTTTCCGGCAGCAGAATTCTGCGCTTCGGTAGTTGTGGTGTTGTTGGAATTTCCGTCACTGCTTCCGTGGGTAACTGTAATACCACCGTTCTTTTCAGCAAGATAAGCTGTCACCCATGCAAGGGGAGTATTCCAGTTAATAGTACACTCGTTTACTGACCATGCCTCAATGTTATCCATGTAGCATTTTGCCGGAGCGATTTCACCCGGTTTCCAGCCCGAACCTTTTACCCATGGATCCTGCATACCAGAGTTAGGACCTCCTACTAGTACACCATTAGGTGCGGCAGGGAAATTTGCGTCTGCCTGATATGACCACCATCTGTGATGTGGATTTGCTACAGCGTGACTTCCATATCCGGTTACATAAGAATAATCCATAGGATTTCTTCCGAGGATGTAGTCCATACCGCTGATTACGCCGCCGAGGTAATCGTCCTCACCGCTTAATTCATAAGCATAAGCCAGAATCATGTTATTATTCATTACAAATGAATTGGAACCCCATGTATAACCTTGTCTGTCAATTTCATAGCTTACTGTTCCTGCCTCATAAGGCTGACCGTAGCCCTGTGAATCGATCAGTCCCTTATAATAATCTGCTGCATCACATATAGATTTTGTCAGCTTGTCCTTTGCACCGGAATCAAGTTTGTCTGTGTTAAGCGCCATTGAAAGATTGCCCAGCGCAGCAACGTGTCCCCAGTTAAAGCTGCCGGAGCTGTCAACGTCTTCGCCGCCTGAAAGTTTCACATCAGTTTTCATGTAGTGTGGTGAAGATTCGGCATCCTTCTGATATACGCTGTCACCTGTTGAGAGGAAAAGTTCGCAGGCTGCCCAGTAAAATTCATCAGTTGCGTTGTCGTCACCGTAAGGACCGCCGCCCACTGATTCGTCAAGTGGCGCATACATTTCGGGGTGCTTTTTTGCCGCTTCATAAGCAAGCTTTGCATTTGAAAGACACTCGTCGGCAAATGCCGGGTCAATGTCTTTCCATAATCTGTACGCCTGTGCTGCACAGGCTGCCATGTTAAGGGTTGCGGTGGTTGTAGGCGGTTTGATTATTCGCTCTTCCGGGTCATCTGCCGGAGCAAGGGCAAGAGCAGTCCACTTGATGTCATGGACTTTGTGGTAGACCATGTTTGCGTATTCTCCGTCCTTGACCATCATTTTGAACATCCATTCCATTTCATATCTT
Organism: Oscillospiraceae bacterium; assembly: GCA_022788225.1. Lineage (GTDB taxonomy): Bacteria > Bacillota > Clostridia > Oscillospirales > Ruminococcaceae > Porcipelethomonas. The sequence continues at coordinate 4,160 of JALEVO010000145.1, forward strand.
GCCTCGTCAAGCAGGTCAGGATTTCCATTGGAATTCTCCGGAATACTCATTGTTCCGTCAGCATATACGTCCTCAAAGCCATTTTTAACAGCAAGCTCATACTGGTTCTGCATTGTCCAAAGGGAAATTCCACCGTTTACCACATATTTGCCATGGTCGCCTGCATCGTACCAGCCGCCGGTTACGTCCTGGGTACCGCTGCTGCCGAAATAACCCCATGTCTGCTCAATGGTTGCAACGTCTGAGGGGTGACCTGCGGCTCTTGCGAGAGAACTGGCGTCGCCGGAGATGATATACTGACTTTCGATTTCAATGCCGCTCCTGTTCTGGTAAAAATAATTAAGGGAATCGTAGAGCATATAGGAGTACATTTCGCCGTTTCCTATTTCAAATTCACGGCTTTTTGCGCCGTCCTCAGTTTCGAGGTAGTAAGTTCCCGGAGTATTGAAATCGGAGAAATCCAGTTCGTGAACATCGTCGCCCGAATCGGCGTCAAGACCGCCCGGCTCAGATTTTCCGCTGAACACCGACTTACCGTCCGAATCCTTTAAATCAAACTTGACAGGGGAGGAGGAGTCGGAGAGGAGAGTAGCCTTTTTGTTCATGTCGGTGAAATAGCCAAGCTGATTTGTTAAGATGTCAGAACGAATCCACTCTTCCGGTGCATGATAGTCGTTTTCTGTGCTTGTAGTACATTCAAGTGACATATTGTCAAATGTGAAAACAGTACCCTCCGGAACGGTGTCACCGCCTATATGGAACGCCCATTCAACGTCAGCGGATCTGTTTGCTGTAAATGTTTCCTCGACTTTTTTAGTCTGATTTGCCTGCAGCGGCTGGTTGAGTTCACCGTGCCAGTCTTCGGTGTATGGTTCGCCCATGTCACCGATTTTGGTGTAGTAGGTACAGTCCTTGCTTGCGGTTATCTCAAAGGACACCTTGTATGTCTGTCCGCTGACAAGTTTCAGACCCCTGTGGCGGAACTGACAGTCCCATCTGTCCTCGCCGCCTCTTGATGCACCGCCCGGATTTACAATTGTGATTTTGTAAACGCCGTCCGAGATTTCAAAGTCCATTTTTCCGGTCATTGACTCGCAGACGTGCCACGGCAGTCCCACACCGTTTTCAAAGTCAGTCTGTCCGAGCTGCTGTCCGGCGGAAACATAGGTCGCCGGAGTTATGGCAGTGCCTATTACGTTAAATGCAGTAACTGCCGATATTGTCAGCAGTGCCGCAGTTTTTTTCAGTTTCTTTTTAAGCATTGTTTACCTCCTGTTGTATATTTAAATTTCCAGATTTTATTTATTCAGACATTGATATAATGCTCTAAAATAAGCATTATAGTCTTGAAAATCCGAAAGTCCTGATACCTGACCATCTCCTGCTTCAAGTATTTTCCATTCTCCATTTTCAAGTTCGGCATAATCAATAGTGTAATAAGGACTATTCAGGAAACGATATTTTTCAAGCAATTCATTCGGCGGTAACGGAGCATAAAAGGACTGTCCTGAATTTCGGGATATAGTGGTAATATCACCTCCTATATAAAAAACTCTGTATTCATTTGTGTGTGTCCCATATTTTTTTAAATTAAAATATTCCTTGATACAGATTCCACCTGTGTATAAATTTCCTCGATATTGATAGAAAAGTTTCATCTGGCTGTCAAATTCAGCTTGTGTTACAGATGAATCAAAGCATTGAGTAAAAGAAGTACCTTTTACAGACTTGACAAAATCTTTAACCATGAATTTTGTGAAATTTTGCTTTACTTCATTTAAATTAATTGGAACACCGTCCGGATAAACGAGCATTTTCGCAGTATCATTTTTCAGCAAAGGATAAATGTTCGGAAAAATATGAAACAGTTCATATTTTTCAGGAGATGTTACAAGTTCAATATTATTTTCATATAGCTTATTATAAAACAAATTATATTGTTCAGGTTTCATCATCCATCCACGATATATTACATGAATATGATTATCAGTTTTTATATTTAATTTAAGAATACCATTATTAAACCACTTATCGTAAGAAAATAACATAACATTAAATAAACCGGTTTCAATTACAGCTTGGTATTCTGCATTTAAAGCTTCATCAACTTTATTATCGGAAAAATAACTTGAAGGGAAAAGTATTGTTTCCATAATATATCACCTCGATTAACTTTATAATTCAAATTTGTTTCAAGACTCACACTATTACTTTAATACATTTTCCCCCTTTTGTAAAGGGGGAAAAGGCAGAATTATGCCAAAAATCACTTTTTTGATTTAAGTGATAAAACAGCACAGTAATGAAGTATATTAAATTTCTCCGGAAATCTTTCAAGCATTTTCATATGCTCATTTTCAAAATCCGTAATCAGTTCAGGTGTAAGTGACGCTCCGACTCCACGGCAGGCTTTGATTCTGCCGTTCCAGCTTTCTCTTGTAAATGGAATTTCAGCGTCAAATATTTCATTGAGTTCAATATCGAAATATCTGCTGTAAATTTCCGGCAGTTGAATTGTATGCCTGTAATCACCGTATCCGCTCCACTGAGTATTATATTTCCTTACCAGTTGTTCACTTGCACCGGCTATTTCATCTTCATCGGGCAGCCAGCCCATATAGAAAAAAACAAGTCTGCCCCCGGATTTAAGCCAGTAATAAGCTTTTTCTGAAAATATCTCATGATTAAGGTAAAAGTAACACTGACAGGCGCTTATGCAGTCAAAGCTGTTTTCGTCAAAGCTGAGTGAAGTGTCAGAACCAGCCATGTACCGGATATTCATGCCAAGACGGTCAGAAAGAGCTTTTGCATATCTGATTTGATTTTCAGAAATATCAGTCGCCGTAATTTCCGCACCGTATTTATACATATTTCTCGGAAGAACACCTGAACCTGTACCGATATCAAGAACAGTCTGGTCTTTATGATAATATCCGGCATCAAAAATTCGATTGTAAAATTTTTCAGGATAAATATCTCTGTAAGCAGCATAATCAGAGGAAACAAGTCCAAAATCAAATTCCCGACCACTGTCAATGTGCTTTTCAGAAATCATTTTTTACCTCCATTGTATTAATCAGACATTCCAAGAGCATTAAGATAAAAATCATTTACATCACTAATGAATTGTTCTGAAAGCTCACTTGTTTTATGCTTATCAAGATTTTCATACCATTCCTTTTTAATATCATACGGTATATCCCCGTCATACTGTTCAACAAGCCTATCGTATTCTTCATTCTTTTCATCAATATAATCGGAGCATTCTTCGGACATAAAAAGATTATTGTGACCTTTTCCTTCCATCACTTTATATATGACATAAGGATTTGTAATTTCATCTTTATGTGCAATAATAGCCGCATTATCAAAGCTTATCATTTTATCATCTGTGCCGTGTACTATCATAACATGAACATCTGATGAATTTATAGAATCAACTGCCGAATCATCCGCTTTATCCCCGAAGGTCAGTTTATTGTTGAGCCAGATAAACGGATATTCAATAAACGTAACAGGATTACCCATCATATTTTCAGAAAACTCTGTAACAATTTCCATTGGGGTATTATATCCTGCAACACTTACCGCCGCCTTGATATCATGACCGGAATCCAAAACAGCCGCAACAGCATATCCGCCCCAGCTGTGACCATAAAGAAGAACAGGCAGACTGTTCAGTCGTTCATCTGATTCAATATATGTAAGAGCAGCGTCAAGGTCTATTGCCGACTGTGCCATACCCATCATACTGTCACCCTCGCTTTGTCCCGAACCAGTATTGTCAAAACCGAATACAGAATATCCATGGTCAACGAAATACATGGTTTCAGAAATATATCCCTCCGAGTCGCCACCCATTCCATGAGAGATAACAACCAGACCGTTATTTCCGTTGCCGTAAATATAGCCTGTCAGATTATTTTCGCCTGAATTAAACTGTACAGTTTCCCGCTCATAGCTGTCCGCCACATCATCATATCTTAAAAATGCTGTAAATTCGGATTTCTCCGCCCTTTTAAAATTTTCATTGAATACATATTTGACTGCAAAGAACGAACCGATAATGTAAACAAGTAATATTACGCATAAGAAAGCTATTAAGATTCTTTTTATAAGCTTTCCCTTTGATATTTTCATTAATGACTCTCCTTTAGCTTCATAGTCAGCGAAATCCTCTTCCTTTTCACATCAACATCAAGTACCCTAACCTTAACGACCTCTCCGACCTTAACAGCCTCAAGAGGATGCTTGATAAACCTGTCGCAGATCTGTGAGATATGCACCAGACCGTCCTCATGCACACCAATATCCACAAACGCACCGAAGTCGATAACGTTTCTGACAGTACCCATAAGCTCCATACCCGGTTTCAGGTCGGTTATCTCCATAATGTCACCGCTTCTCATAAGGGGCGCAGGCAGTTCGTCACGGGGGTCACGGCCGGGTTTCTGAAGTTCCTCAACAATGTCGTTAAGAGTAGGCACACCAATACCCAGTCTTTCACAGAGGAATTTTTTGTCAGCTTGCTTGACTCTGTCTTTGATTTTTCCCATTTCAGCCGTACCGATATCCGCAAGCTTAAACCCACATTCTTCCAGCAGTTCCTTTGCGGCGTCATAGCTTTCCGGGTGTACCGCTGTGTTGTCAAGAGGATTTTTGCCGTCCCTTACCCTTAAAAATCCTGCACACTGCTCAAATGCTTTTTTGCCAAGCTTAGGAACTTTCAGCAACTGTTTTCTATCAGTAAATGCGCCGTTTTCTTCACGGTATGCAACGATATTTTTTGCAACTGCCGCATTGATACCGGAAATGTAGGATAAAAGGGAATGTGACGCAGTGTTAAGGTCAACGCCCACCGAGTTTACGCAGTCTTCAACAACGCCGCCCAGTGCCTCGTTCATTCTTGCTTTGGGCATATCGTGCTGATACTGTCCCACGCCGATTGCTTTCGGGTCAATTTTTACAAGTTCTGCCAAAGGATCCTGCAAACGCCTTGCAATGGAAACGGCACTTCGCAGTGAAACGTCAAATTCCGGAAATTCCTCTGCCGCAAGCTTTGAAGCAGAATAAACCGACGCACCAGCCTCGCTTACCACCATGTAGCTTACCTTTTCCGGAATCTCCCTTATAAGCTCCGCCACAAATTCTTCGCTTTCACGGGAGGCAGTACCGTTGCCTATAGAAATAGTAGTCACACCGTACTTTGAAATAAGCTTTTTCAACTTTTCCTTTGCCTCTGAGATTTTCTTCTGGGGAGGGGTAGGGTAGATGACAGTAGTTTCCAGTACCTTTCCTGTGCTGTCCACAACTGCAATTTTACAGCCTGTTCTGTATGCCGGATCAAGACCGAGAGTTACGCTGTTTTTCACCGGTGGCTGTAAAAGCAGCTGCCTTAAATTGGAAGAGAATACCTTAATAGCTCCTTCTGCGGCATTTGCAGTAAGTTCCGCCCTTATCTCACGCTCAACAGACGGCATAATCAGGCGCTTGCAGCTGTCCTGTACTGCTGTTCTTACCAGTTCACCGCATGGACTACTGTTCCTGACATATTTCTGTTCAGCCACAGAATAGCAGAATTCCTCGTCAATGACAACTGAAACCTTAAGTGCATTTTCTTTTTCACCTCTGTCCAGTGCAAGAACCCTGTGACCGGCAATTTTAGAAACCGGTTCGCTGTAATCATAGTAGTTCTGATAGACAGTTTCAGCTTCCTCATCAACCGCCTTGGACTCGATTTTTGCTGCCCTTTCATAAAGCTTTCTGATACTCTTTCTTAACTCAGCGTCGTCAGAAATATCCTCTGCAATTATGTCCATAGCGCCCTGCAAAGCGTCCTCACCGGAACTGACTTCCTTTTCTGCACTGATAAACTTTTCAGCCTCGGTTTCCGGACTGATAATTTTCTGCTGACTGATAATAAGTTCCGCAAGCTGTTCAAGTCCTTTTTCACGGGCAACACTCGCCCTCGTTTTTCTCTTTGGTTTGAAAGGACGGTAAATGTCCTCCACTTCCACAAGGGTAACTGCCTTTTCAAGAGCCGCCGTTATCTCGTCTGTAAGCTTACCCCGTTCATCGATTGAGGAGCGAACTTCCTCCTTACGGCTTTCAAGGTTTCTCAGATATGTGAGCCTGTCATTCAGTTCACGAAGCAGCTGGTCATCAAGGGAACCGGTCAGTTCTTTTCTGTAACGTGCAATAAAAGGAATAGTTTTGCCGTCATCAATGAGAGAAACGGTGTTGTCAACCTGTTCCTGTCTTAATTTAAATTCTTCTGCGAGAGTTTTGTTAATATTCATTTTTTTGCCTTTCTGTTAATATATAATTCTTTCAGTTTCTTGGACTGTATTCAAAAATCCTGAATCGCTTTTTCATTCTTACAGTTTTTTTGTTCAGAAGCTTTTTCAGTATCAGTACAGCTAAAATATCCGAAACGGCATAAACTGCAAACCATTTAGCCGAGTGAAGCAGAATGGAAGGATAACTCTGAAAATCAAACCCATTTCCTGCACTCCATATCGGAACAAGAACATTTGTACACGAAAAAGCCAGCGAGGATATCAGCGTAAAAACACCTGTAAATATATAGCTTTCACAGACTTTTCTGCTGAATATCCCTGCGAAAAATCCAATTATGCCCATTATGCACACCTGAAAAACAGTCCAGCCCCCTGTACCGGATAATACTGATACGATAAGCATCGAAAATAAACCGCTGGTATAGCCGGCAGGTGAGCCAAAAAATATTCCGGCAGTAATTGTTATTGCTGTAAGCGGTCTGATAAAGGAAAGAGAAGAGCAGAAGTATATGTCCAGCGCCGAAATAAATGTCAGTAAAATAATTATTCTCAACTCATAGCTTACTGCCCTGTGGGTGCCGTGAGATGTCAGATAGGGGAGAGTACCGGCAGCGGCAACGATTCCCAGTACTATATTATAATGTATACCGCCGAAAATTATCAGGTCGATTGCCGCAATAAAAGCAGAAATAATTATGACAGCGGCTGTTGAAAGCTTTCCGTTCATTTTACACCGCCGTTTTCTTTGCAAAGGCTGATTACTTCGTCAAATGTAACTGTGTTTTCAAAAAAGCCTTTGGTGATTCGTGAAGATACTGTTGTATAAAAATCGTTCTGGCTGTAAAATTCACCGGAGGGAGCCTCTGATATTATAGTACCGTCAAAAAGCAGTCCGCAGGTATCGGCAGTTTCAGCGGCAAATTCATTGTCGTGTGTCACAATTATTATTGCCTTGCCCTCTTTTGCAAGGCGTTTAAGTATTTCCGCGAACGATTTCTTAGACCATGCATCAACACCCTTTGTAGGCTCGTCCAGCAGAATAATATCAGGACTGCTTATCATAATTTTTGCCAGTGCCGCTTTCTGAATTTCTCCGCCGCTTAAATCGTAAGGGTGATTTTTCAGTACATCTACAATCCCAAGGGTACGGCACAAATCATATACCGCCGACGGTGCAACATCTTTCTGAACACCACAGTTTACAGCAAAATTCACAAGGTCATCCCGGAGATTATCCTCTGTAAAAAGAGTTATCGGATTCTGAGGAATGACTGCAATTTTTGAAGCGGCATTATATTTTATTCCACCTATGAGAATATTTCCGGAATATGGTTTAAGCTGTCTTGATATTAATGCAAGCAGAGTTGTTTTACCGCATCCATTTCCGCCAACAACGGCGTAAATCTCGCCCTTCCTTACTTTCAGGTCAAGTCCGTTCAGTATGTCAGGCGACTTCCTGTCGTATCTGAAATAAATATCCTCAAGTTCTACTGCAAAGGAATTATTGTTGAACTTAACCGGTTTGTCAAGCTTTCGTATAATGTTAGGACAATACCTGCGAATAAACGTTCTTGCCTCTCTTACGTCAATAGGACACGCCGCCTTTATGCCAAACCTCTGATAGATTCTTGCTGGAATGGGCATTCCCTCAACAATGGGAGCCTCCTTGGCGCAAAATCCACAGCAGGTTCGTGGTACACCGAGATATCGTATCTTTGTTTTGTCAAGAACAGCAATAGTGTCGGCATAGGAAAAGATACCCTCAAGATTATGCTCCGAGATTATTACTGTGACACCGTATTCACGGTTAAAACGCACAAGCATTTCTATAAAAGCAGAGGCGCTGAAAGGGTCAAGCTGTGAAACTGGTTCGTCAAGCAGCAGCAGGTCAGGGGACATTATCATAACAGCAGCAAGGTTCAGAAGCTGTTTCTGACCGCCGGAAAGTGTGGCAGTATCACTGTGGAACAATTTATTTATTCCGAAAACGCTTGAAATTTCAGCTGTTTTTCTTTTGATAACCGAGTCCGGCTCTCCAAGATTTTCAAGACCGAATGCAAGTTCACGGTAAACCTTGTCCGTAACTATCTGCCCGTCAGGATTCTGCATTACATATCCTATTTCAGATGCCGACTGACGGTCGTCAAGCTTTGAAATATCAGTGCCCTTATAGTAAATATGCCCTTTTTTCTTGCCATCGGGAGCCATTCCTTTTTTCATAAGCTTTAAAAGCGTCGTTTTTCCGCATCCGGAAGGGCCGTATAAAATCAGAAAATCACCCTTATTTACTGAAAAACTTATGTCATCAATAAGATTTGTCTTGCTGCCTTTATAGGCAAAACTTAAATTTTCGACCTTAATAATTTCCATTTATATTCCTCACATATTTCAGTAATAACCGGTATCAGCATTAAAATCGTCCATAATAAAGAAGTCAGAATATTTGCAGCGGATAACGGTATAACCGTTTCCGGATAAAACACTGCACCGGCAGTCTGATAAATAACTGACGCTGCAGTAAAGGGCAGCATATAAGCTATCACAGCCAGAATAACCACATCAAATCTTCTGAAACGGTAAATGCTGAATGAACTGCGTCCGGAAAGACCATATCCTCTTGCGTACATTGAATCTGCAGAATCAGCAGTGCTTTCAATTAACCATGTAATAAGGGCTGAAAAACTTCTGATTACAATGTATATTCTTTTCCATAAACTTTTGTAGCCGGAATATATACATTCCTGTGACCTGTAAATATTCAGATACTGCTTTTTGGCAAGCGGAATTAATTTCATGATACCCGAAATAAAAACCGCAAGTCTTGGAAAAATACCTGACATCAGATAAATAATTTTCTCTCCCGACATAACACGGGACATACAGGAAAACCAGCAAATGGCAGAAGAAATTTCAAGTCCTGTGCATAATCCTAAAATAATTGCCTCTCTGGTGACTGCATTGTCATCAATGAAAAAAAGCACTGTTTTTCCGTTGTGTGAAACAAGAGGTATCAGCACTGCAAATAAAATGGTAATAAATATATAGCAAAGCAGTTCTTTTACTATTTTAATATGCTTTAACTGAAAAAATCTGTAAATGAAAGCAACAGCAAAACTGAAAAAAAGAAAAAACGGATTTCTGTTTAAAATAACCGAGCATATTGACGCTGAAAAAAATATAAACTGTGTTGCCGGATGACTTTCAGAAAAATTCATTTCATTATCTCCTTACCCATTATCAATCGCTTCTTTTATCGTTGCAGACATATATCCACTGAACAATGTCTCCGTCTTTAAGCTTGTAATCGCTGCACACAGGCTGCTGTATCTCGCCGTTGACCTTGTAAATCCAGCGGCTGCCTTTTCCACAGGAGGAGTTATATATGTAGTTTATGCCTTCAATTTCCCTGTTTCCGAAAAAGCCTTTTGATTCAATCTGTATTTTGTTTTCCTTTGCCACCCTTATCAGCAGGTCGTAAACTGTGTCGCCGTCTTTTATGGGATAGGCTTTGTCCTCAACCACAAGACCGTATTCCGGAATATATTCTTCAAGTCCGCTGTCAAGGCTGTCCATATTTTCCAGTATTTCAGAGCAGTTTACTGACATGAGTACGCTTTTGTCAGATTCAATCTGTTCAGTGCTGTAAAATTCGTCTTTGCTCTGTATTTTGGCACAGCCGGTCAGCAAAAGCAATACCGCAGCTGTAACTATTGAAATAAAAATTTTTTTCATGAATCCACGGAACACCCCTCTGACACTAATAATCAAACTTTTTATATTATAACATTTTTACGATTCTTTTTCAATAGCCTTGAAGTTTATCAATGTAAAAAATATTTTTGCGTTTGTTAAAAAAGTGAAAAACTATTGACAATTAACACAAAACGTTGTATAATTTAATCAACAAAGAGATGTAAGAGGGGAATATATTCTGAAGGGAGGAAATATATCATAGAATCCCTGTGATATATGACATCTATGAAAAAAATTTTCAAATCATTATTGACTCTTTGCGTGTTCAGTTTTTCTTTTATGACATCTGTTTTTTCAGCAGAGGCAGTCGATGAAATATCGGCTTATATTACTGAAACCGAAATTCAGGTTGATGAAACAGAAGTAATGACAGATGATATAATTATTGATTCTGAATATCTTCCGGATATCAAATATAATTTTAATGAAAATCATTTTCTTTACTATGACCAGCTTGACAATAACAATAAAGCTGCATATGATGCTATGAAAATATGGGAAAACCCGACAGATGAAGAATTTACAGTTTCATTGCCGGATACTGTTTCTTATGAAACGTTATCAACAGATATGAGTGACTGGGACGAAGAACAGTATAACGATTTCTGGAATATGATATTCAGTAATGTCTGCTTCGGAAAGGACGCTCTTCTGTTTGATTATCCGGAGTTATTCTGGCTTGACACTGCAAAAATTAAAATAACACTTAGCAATGTAAAAATAAGCTATAGTATCAGAACAAAAATGTATACCATGAAAATATCTGAAATGAAGATTCAGGGAAATGTTAAAGATGCATATACCGATATTGAAACTGCCAGGGAATTTAAACAGATAGTTGACGATTCAGTCAGTGATTTTGAAATACAAGGCTCGGACAGATACCAGCAGGTCAAATATATACATGATTATATTGCAAATAAAGTTTCATATAATGCTTCTGCTGCATATCTTGACGCAGTAACAGGACTTTTCTGTGAACCTTATCAGATTGTCTGCGAGGGTTATTCAAAATCTTTCAAACTGCTGTGTGATAAAGCAGACATTCCGTGTATTGTTATACCGGGGAATATTAATACTGAAAATAATACCGGTCATATGTGGAACTATGTAATGATGGAAGATAATCAGTGGTATGGTCTTGACTGTACATGGGACGATAATGATTCTGTTTCAAACCCAGTAAAATACAGTTACTTCCTCAAAGGTTCAGACAGCTTCGGATACAATCATATACCGGACACAGAAATTTATACAACAGCATTTACATACCCCGAGCTTAATACCGCTGATTATGTATATACATCTACACCACCGGTAACAACTGTCACAACTTCAGCACAAACAACATCTTCAACTACCATAAAACAAACATCAGCTGAAACAACACAGACAACACCAAAACCAGTCACAACGACAGTCACCACAACTTTTCCGGTTATAACAACAGTTACTGTCAAAACAACAGTTACTGAAGTAACAACAGTCAGCACAACAATACCGGTCACAACAACCAGTGCAGTTCAGACACATATAAGCGGTGATTATAATCTTAACGGAAAGATAGACGTTGCAGATCTTATTGCACTCAGAAAGGTCATTATAGGGATAAGCTCTATGGATGAGAGTTTTCCGTATGATGATTTAAATAACGACAATATAATAAATGTTCTTGACTACATACTATTATCAAGAAAAATATTAGGAGGAATCTGATAATGCAGAAGTATTTACTGCCGCTTATAATTTCGCCATTTTCTGGTGATCACAGAAACGTTATACTATACATTATTATTGCAGCAATTGCCGCAGCTTTGATAGTATTATTTATTTTACTTGGCAGAAAAACTAAAAAATAAGTATTGCCGGATATTCGATAAGAGTATCCGGCAAAAAATTATCCATTTTATAAAGAA
>JALEVO010000007.1 GCA_022788225.1 Oscillospiraceae bacterium
TTGAATCTTTATGCTTTGCGGCTGAGAAATGATCTCCGGCGCAAGGGTAACCGACAGCTCAGGCGAGTTCATTTCGACGTAGATATTGTATTCATGTTTATCAAAATTGCCGATTTTAAAACCGTTGATAACACGGCGGTACTTGTAGCCGGCATTTTCCTCAGTGATCGTGACAGTATAGCTGTCTTTATCGGAATTAGGGATATCTTCCCAGTCTGTGCCTTTGTTTACCTGCCACTTGAAAGTACTCAAGAAACCTGCTGCCCATTCAGTTTCTTCTGACGGATTCACGGTAAAGGTGACTTCTTTACCGAAGCCAGCATATATCATGTCCGGCTGCTCCCATCTCATCACATAGACATTGGCATTATAGGAACCTATTGCTTTCTCGCTTCCATCCGCAGCTTTTTCATAAACCGTGCAGGTGTAAGTACGGTAGTTTACGATATCGCTTAAATCGTCGATTGTACAAGTAAGCGAGTTGCCGCCCACAACAACCTTTTCGTCATTATCATTTTGGTATGACCACTCTGCGCGAAGACTGCTGTCCAAATCGGTTGCAGAACTGATAAGGTAAGGGCCATAGAACGCGGAATCAAGACGATTTTCATAGGTATTTATACTGCCTGCAGCATTCAAAGTGACGCTTTCGTCGGGATTTCTGTAAAATCTATAGTTTGGATTAGGAACGAATTCCTTATATCTTTCGGCTCTTACAAGGCGGTGGTATTCGCTTCCAAGGCTCTCAATGATCCCTCCGGAGATAAGGTTGTAGGACTCACCGTCTTCCGGCGCTACTGTGACATATTCTATTGGAAGATCATTGATTGTCCAGACAACAAGGTAACGATCGTCGCCAATTGGGTAATAATAGCTTTCATCCGGTTTGATAATTTGCTCACCTGTATGAATTAAAGTCAACTGATCAGTGCAGGGACTCATGACATATATGTCCTTAAAAATCTGTGTGCCATCCTCTCTCATGACTACTTGTGAGTCCTTCAGATGGAAGTTGATATTGCCTCCCAAAATGTATACTTTGTTGGCCATGTCTGCCTGAGCATTTTTGACTGTGCCGTTTATAAAACGAACAGCTCCTCCGGTGGTATCTGTGCTGTTTAACGGTGATATATCCCAGTTTTCGCTGATACCGTCACCTTTAATGTTCAGCGTAGCGCCTGCTGCAATGTTTGCACTGCCTCCCTCGTAGCTCTGCCCGTTTTCGCACTGAACGGTCAGACTGCCGCTTTCGATAGAGCAGTTAATGTCTCTGTCCGTTGCCGGCAGTAAGGTCCAGTCGCCCGATTGAACATAAATTTTCGGTGTGCCCCAGTCAAGCGAGTAACCATTCTGCACAAACACCGAATTGGAGAAGTCGCGAAGGTCGAGTGTCGTGCTGTCAAGTGAATAAGCACGTCCGAAGTTGCTTTGAAAAGACATTTCCTGGCCGCTGTCGGTTGTACGCAAATAGACAGTCGATACTTTGCCTATGGTTATTTCAAGATGGTTTCCGTATTTCTCTGTCGGACTGAAATCCTCTGCTGCATAATATGGGCTGTCTGCATATTCAGGGGCCTCAACCGCAACATCAATATTTACGATACCGGCTCTTACGGTGCCTTCACCGCTGCGGCTGATTAATGAATTTTCAAGAACCAGAAGATCATGACTTTCACGATAGAATCTTCTCAGTCCCTGTGCATATTCCGAATGATATGTGGTAGTAATAAATCCTTCAAGCGTTCCGCCTTCTTTGACATACATTTTATTAGCTACAACAGCGCCAAGCTTGAAAGAAAATTTTCCCGAGTCATCAATATAGCCGCTTGTCGTGTTTTTCAACTTTCCCGTAACAGATGCATCGCTTCCGGAAACCGTCAGATCATTCCAGACAAAGATAGTTGTACAGAACGAATTTCCGTAGAAAACATCTGATTTATCAAGCTTATTCTTAAAACCGGATGTAACAGTCGGGAGCTCATTGCAGCAATTTTCAGCATTTACCGTTGAATTCTCAACTGTGAGTGAGCCGGATACCAGAATGGCGGCACCGCCGTTGTCTCTGTAATCAGCACCGTATCCGCCCAGGACGAATGTTTCGGGATAAAGACCGCTGCCATTTGTTGTCTTGGCGGTGACATTCGCACCGCTCTTGACAAGCATATTACCTCTTGTGGCTGCCTTATCAATAGATGCACTGCTGTCAATGACTCTGATAGCCGTGCGGTAAGAGTTGCAGTTCAGGGTAGGACCTTCCACTCTTAAATCCTTGCACCAGATAGCATTGGCATTTGAATTGACATTAAGAGTGCCGTTGCCTTCAATTGCCAGATTCGTTTCCGGTGCATAAATACCGTAGGTACTGATGCCGTCTGCAGCCTCCGGGGGGAGGTATTCTGTAGAAGGCACACCGACTGTGGCTTTTCCCAGCAGCTGGATAGTAAGATTATCGAGTGATTCAACCCGGATAACAGCTTTGTTTTTTGAACCGGGCAGATTGGAGGATGTTAACCTCACAAAACCGTCAGTTAATATTAGTCTGTTGTCATATGGGCTGAATACCCAGTCGGTGCTCTTCCCATTAGTGCTCTGGTTTACAGGGGTATCACCAATATATATCTTGTTTTCCCAGTCAGCTGCATAAGCTTCATTGTCATTACCCCAGTCTGCGACAGGAATAAGGGTGACAATGAGCATAGCAATCAGAAGTATGCTTAAAAATCTTTTCTTATTCATTTCTTCTCCTTTTTCGTTTTTTGAACTGCCATATCCACATGCCAGGTATTTCTTCCTAGCTGTATTTCGCAATAAAAAGCATCAGTGTTTCCTTCAGTATTTCTATCTGTGACTTCAGATAGAACTCATCCTCAAAGAGTGCGTAGTGCACGCAGGCTCTGATAAGAATGAATATAAGCGGTGTCAGTTTTTCGTGCGGAATACCCAGCTTGCCCTCCAGGCTCTTTGCGTATTTGGTATAGCGCTCATCTACGCCTTTAAAGAACTTTTGTCCGTGTTCTCTGTATTTCGGGTGGGTGTAGACCTGATACATAAGGCGATATTTCTTTCCGTGCTCCTCTGCCGTCCAGTATGGTATCTCGTCGACAAACCTCCACAGGTCTTCAACATTTGTAGGAGCTTTCGCCATAAACTCATCTTCAACCTTAGTCATACAGTACTCAGTTGACTGGATGATAAGGTCGTCCAAATCCCGGAAATATGTATAAATCATAGATGTGTTATATCCGCA
>JALEVO010000020.1 GCA_022788225.1 Oscillospiraceae bacterium
CTTAAATATATACTTTCAACTGAAAGCTATTCGGGCGACCTTACCTACCTTGACCCTATGGCTGAAAAGGACGGTGTTTCACTTTATCAGAACAATCACTATCTCCCTATAGGCTTTGCAGCTGACAACGGTATACTTGACTATGACGGCGAGTCATTTATTCAGGCTGAAAATCAGAACGAGCTTTTTAAGAAAGCAACGGGAATTGACGAAGACGTACTGATAAAAATTGATGTAAAGGACGTGGGACACAAAGGACTTAACGTTGTAAAATCCGGTTACGGAAACTACAATTTCCAGTATAATGCTCCCTCCGACGGAAGTGACGACTGTTTCCTGAAATACAATTTCGAGATTCCGTCTGATGGTCCTGTTTATGCGACTTTTGATTTTACTGATATTACAAATGTAAAGATTAAAAATGGAGATACTGTTCTTCATACACAGAATACCGGAAAGTACGTTAATATATTCGCTGCCGGTGACTTCAAGGCAGGAGATGTTGTAACCTTCCAGGCAGATGTCAAAGACCAGAAAAGTGGAAATGGTACAATATATGTGTACCAGATAAACGAGGAAGTATTTGAAAAGGGCTATGAAAAGCTGAAATCAGGCGGACTGAATGTTACCGATTACGGCGATACCCATATAAGCGGAATGATTACTGCCGCAGAGGACTGCGTGATGTATACATCAATTCCTCATGACGGCGGCTGGAAAGCCTATGTTGACGGAAAGGAAACGGAAATCAAGCCGTTAAAGGACGCTTTTGTCTGTGTTCCTCTTTCTGCCGGAGAGCATACTGTTGAACTTAAATACTGTCCGCCGGGATTTGTTGCCGGTCTGATAATATCCATTGCGTCAATTGGAATACTTGTGGTTCTCTGGATATTTGAACCAAAGCTCAAAAAGGTATTCAGCGCAAAACCAAAGGCAGTTCCGGAAACATCCGAGGAAATTCCGGAAGAAAGTGAAGATAACGGAGCAGTGGAAAATGAGGAATCTTAAAGTAATGATGGCTTACAGGGGGACTAAATACCATGGCTTTCAGCGGCAGGACAATGCCCTGACCGTACAGGAAGTTGTGGAAAAGCACGTTTCCAAAGTCCTCAACCATAACGTGACCATCAACGGCTGTTCAAGAACGGATACGGGAGTTCACGCAAATAATTACTGCTTTTCGGTTCTTACTGAAAGCAGTATTCCCCCCAAGGGATTTGTCAGGGGAGTAAACGGCGAACTTCCGGACGATATATCAATACTTTCCTGTGAGGAAGCACCGCCGGACTTTCATGCACGTTTTTCCTGCAAGGGCAAGGAGTACATTTACCTTATCCACAACAGCGAAAGCAAGAACCCGTTTACGACTGACCTTGCATATCACTACCGCAGACCCTTTGACGCTGAGCTTGTAAGGTATACAGCGCAGAAATTTGTCGGCACTCATGATTTTGCCGGATTCTGTTCAAATTATGACGGAAAGCAGAATACGGTAAGGACAATTGAAAGGTTTGACATAGAAATTAATGGGGAATCGGTGAAAATGCTTGTAAAAGGCGATGGTTTTCTGTATAATATGATTAGGATAATGGTAGGGACTCTCCTGACTGTTAACGAAGGATATATGAAACCTGAATTTATTGATGAGATAATGAAGTCCAGAGAGCGCAGGCTTGCCGGCAGGACCGCACAGGCTCACGGACTTTATCTCAACAGAGTATTTTACTGAACTGAAAGGGAATTAAATGGACATTAATCCAAAGGATATAGATATAGGTCTGTTGAGAAGAAGAAAAAAAAGACGGCGTCAGCTTGTGAAATTTTTCGCAGTAATGCTTTTAGCGGGAGTTGTTATAACTCTTTATGCTAAAAGAGATTCATGGATACCCAGGCTTGAGGGGATAGGCGGAAAGTTTCAGAGCGTAAAATCAAACGGCGGAGAGCTTGCGGAGGGAAATTTTCCGCTGAGTATTTCCGGCGGAATTGACTATCAGACTGCTGATCTTAATGGTCATCTTGCAATTTTGAGTGACGCTTATCTTTATATTTACACCGATAACGGAGACCTGTATGAGGAAAGACAGCATGCATATTCAAATGCAATGCTCCAGACAGCCGGTAAAAAAGCGCTTATTTACGAAAGCGGCGGAAACAGATTCAGAGTTGAAAACCGCAGCAAGGTGCTTTATTCCAAAAAGCTGGAGGATAATATAATCTTCGCAAGAATAAGCGAGGACGGCAGGGCGGCAGTCATAACAGACTCTGATACATACCTCTGCCGTATAATCGTCTATGACGAATCCGGAAATGAGATATATTCCCGTGACTGTGTTGAAAGAGTCATTGACCTTGCTTTCAGCGAGGGATCAAACGGATGTATACTTGCAACAGTTGACGCTGTTGAGGGAAATATCTGCTCAAAGATAGTTTCAGTTTCTTTTGACTCAAAAAAGGATAACTGGACGTCAGAGCAGACAGATACAATGGTGCTGAAGCTTTATAAAACCGGTGAAGATATATTTGTAATGGGTGACACAAAATGTGCATATTATGATAGTAAGGGAAAGCTTAAAACCGAATATGCATACCCTGCAAAGCTTGCCGACTGGGATTATTCCGACGGCAAAACAGCGATGCTTTTTGAAAATGAAACAAAGAGGCACAGCTATGTTACAACCATTGACAGCGAAAAGAAAGAGCCAAATGTCATGGAGTTTAATGACAACAGCGCAAAGTGTATAAGAATTATGAATGAACATATATGTGTTTTAGGCAAGGACGGAATAATGCAGTATAATTTCAGCGGAGGCGGCGATAAAAAGATAAGTTCCGAAGGCTCCTATGAAAAGATGATTCATATTGGCAATTACATTTTCCTCCTTGGATACGACAGGATTGACCGAATAGATTATAAAGGCTGAATGAGGCGATAAAAATGGGAACAAATTTCTGGTGGATATACGATATTCTGGCTGTGGCAGTTGCGGCACTGTGTATTTACAGCTGTGCCAAAAAAGGCTTTTCCAAAATTGTTGTAATTGTTATAGGCGGAGTGGTTTCGATTTTTCTGGCGTCATTTGTCAGTCAGAAAAGTTCACAGTTTATCTATGACAAGTTTATTAAAAAATCCAGCATTGAAGCCGTTGAGGAAGCAATTGAAAAGTACGACCCGGCTGTCAGTGTAAGAGAGGTTATTGAGGAACAGGACTATGGTGCAGTCTTAGAGGACGGCAAGGTCAAAAAAATACTTGAATCGGACGATTCCATTGAAAGACTTTATGAATACGCAAATCAGGCGGCGGGAGATGTGGTTGATACTCACGAAAACTTCAAAAAGACCCTTACCGCCGGATTTACAGAGCTGTTTTCAAAGCAGCTGGGAGTTAAACTTCCCCCGTATGTAACCCATGAACTGACAGAAAAGCTGTCCGGCAATGAGAAGCTTTTTATTGAAACAACGGAAATGCTTTTAAAGTCACCTGATGATGTTCCGGAATATATTGAGGAAAATTATATCAGGAAACCGGCGTTAAGACTTATCAAGGCGTTTGTTTTCGTGATAAGCTATTTTATCTTTATGACACTGGTAAGAGCGCTTATTAACAAGACATTCCGTTTCGGACTGTTAAACGGATATGACAGGCTTGACAAGTTTGCGGGAGGACTTCTGGGCGTTGTTCAGGCAGGCATAATGCTTATAGTTATGGCAGTACTTGTAAAAATAATGATTAATGTTGCGGAAAGCGAAGGCTCGTTTATAAGTTATGAAACAGTTGAAAAGACAAAGCTTTTCAGGTATGTTTTTGATAAGGTGAGCTGTTTTTAAAATACATGGAAATATAAAAAGGAAAGGAATTCACTTATTAAGAAATAAAATTCTTTACGAAGTGAGTGATAGGTGAAGGAATATGGTAATGTGCAGCAGATGCAAAAAGCGTCCGGCAGTGGTTTTTATTACTTCAATGCATGGAAATGAAAAGAAAAATGAAGGACTTTGCATGGTTTGTGCAAAGGAGATGAACATTCCGCAGGTTTCAGAGTATATGCAGCAGATGGGAATTACTGACGAGGATCTTGAACAGATGTCAGACCAGATGATGGAGCTTATGGACGGTGACGGTTTTGAAATGGGAGGCGCAGGAACTCTTCCGCCGTACATACAGAATCTTCTTAACAATCAGCTTGGCGGTGACCAGAAAAAGAATGATAATTCTGACAGCTCCGGACCTAAAAAGACATCAAAGACAGAGGAAAAACGCAAAAAGAAAAAGGAACTGAAATTCCTTGACAATTACTGTACAAATCTAAGCAAAAAAGCCGAGGACGGTGAGCTTGACAATATTGTGGGCAGAGACAGAGAGATTGCAAGAGTAGTGCAGATACTGTCAAGACGTCAGAAGAATAACCCCTGCCTTATCGGTGAGCCGGGTGTTGGTAAAACTGCTATTGCAGAGGGTATTGCGCAGAAAATTGCTCAGGGAGATGTTCCGTTCAATCTTGCCGGTAAGAAAATTTATCTCCTTGACCTGACTTCCCTTGTTGCCGGAACACAGTTCAGAGGACAGTTTGAAAGCCGTGTCAAGGGACTTGTAAACGAGGTAAAGTCAGAGGGAAATATTATCCTTTTTATCGACGAGGTTCATAATCTTGTTGGAACAGGTGATTCCGAGGGCTCAATGAACGCTGCAAATATCCTTAAACCTGCCCTTTCAAGAGGCGAGGTGCAGGTAATCGGTGCAACAACTTTCAGCGAATACAGAAAGTACATTGAAAAGGACAGCGCACTTGAAAGACGTTTCCAGCCAGTTACAGTAAACGAGCCGACTATTGATGAAACATACGAAGTGCTCAAAGGCATTAAGAAATACTATGAAACATATCACAGGGTAAAGATAAGTGATGATCTTATAAAACAGTGCGCTGTGCTTTCAGAAAGATATATTCAGGACAGATTCCTCCCTGACAAGGCAATTGACCTCCTTGACGAGGCCTGCGCCTGCACCTGTATCAGAACACCGGAGCTTGCAGAATATGACGACAAAACCAAAAAGCTGAAGGTGCTTGAGGATATGGAAAAGTCTATCGAGGATCAAAGCGAGCCGAACTATGAGGCTTTAGCAGAGGTCAAGGGTGACATTATACGAGTAAAAAACGAAATGGCAGAGCTTGAAAAGGTCATTGCCGATATACAGGTAAACGAAGAGGACCTTGCAAAGGTAATCGAACTCTGGACTGGTATCCCGTCAAACAAGATTGCTGAAAGTGAATTTTCAAAGATGTCACATCTTGAAGACAGGATAAAGGAGCATATTGTGGGACAGGACGAGGCAGTACATCTCCTTTCCGAGTCCATAAAGCGTACAAGAGTACAGCTTTCAAAGCGCAGACGTCCGGCATCATTTATCTTTGTCGGTCCGACAGGCGTGGGTAAGACTGAACTTGTAAAGGTTCTGTCCAACGAAATGTTTGATTCTACCGAACCGCTGATACGTCTTGACATGACAGAGTACATGGAAAAGCATTCAGTTGCAAGAATGATTGGTTCTCCTCCGGGATATGTAGGCTATGACGAGGCTGGACAGCTTACTGAAAAGGTTCGCCGCCACCCGTATTCAGTGGTACTCTTTGATGAAATCGAAAAGGCGCATCCTGATATCATGAATATTCTTCTGCAGATTCTTGATGAGGGTAAGATAAACGACGCACAGGGCAGAACGGTAAACTTTGAGAATACCATTATTGCCATGACTTCAAATGCCGGTTCAACTGACAAGTCAACAGGCGTCGGCTTTAACAAGTCTGTTGAGGACATTTCCAAGGAAAAGGCAATGAAATCTCTTAGAGAATTTTTAAGACCGGAATTCCTGAGCCGTATTGACGAGGTTATTGTGTTCAAGCCGCTGGCAAAGGAAGATTTTGCAAGAATCGCCGGACTTATGCTTGACGAGATGAAAGAACCCCTTGCAGAGAAAAACATCATTCTGAAATATGATGAAAAGGCGCTTGACGCTGTTGCAGAGCAGTCTTTCGGCAAGAGCTACGGTGCAAGAGATATCAGACGTGTTATCAGAAAGGAAATCGAGGAAAAAGTCGCTGATATCATCATCGAAAAGAACGGTAATATTGCCGGAATAGGCGTTTCAGCTGATGACGGTAAAATCAAGGTTGATTATATGTGATTCAAGCCTCCTGTGGGATTTCCACGGGAGGTTTTTGCATTAAGGCAACACCGCACAATTAACAGCTATCGCTTTTTCCGCACATCTGCTTGCAGATTTTCCGTCATATCACACAAAAATCTCTTGACATACGCCAGTATGCCTGCGAGCTTTTTATGTTATCTGACGAAAAATCTGACTTCGCATCTGTACGACAATAATTATGCGGTATTGCCTTAAAAAC
>JALEVO010000032.1 GCA_022788225.1 Oscillospiraceae bacterium
GCTGCGTTCGGGACGCAGAGGCCGTGGGTTCAAGTCCCGTCACCTCGACCATACATATCGGGTTTCGGTTTTTGAAGCCCGATTTTTCTTTTACCGGTTCAGACTGAATGAAGAATTATCAGATTACAGGAGAAATTATATGAAACGAGTACTTGTAAAATCTGTCTTTGGCGCTTTTGAATATGTTTTGATGCATTTTTATCCTTTCGGAATGGAGGAAATGGCAGAAAAGAATGATACATACGCAGTAATATCCATTCAGGATACACACGTTGGCGGTTTTGGTTTTCAGTTTAATGAAAACAGGTTCTGCAAGGGAGTACTGACACTTTACTTTGATGATAATGTCAAAGAGGTAGAGGGTGCGGTTATGTTTTCTGATGAACACGCTGAGCAGATAATTGATTTTATTCAGTCACATAAGGATGTTGATACGCTGCTGGTGCACTGCTACGGCGGACAGTCACGTTCAAGGGCAGTGGGGGCATTTGCAGTAAAAATGCTTGGGGGAGACAATTCTGAGTATTTTAAAACCGGAACTCCCAACCAGCACGTTTATGATGTACTGGAAACTGTATGGATTCAGCGAATGCTCCGTGGATAACAAAACGATAGCTTTACTCCTGAAATAACAGGGCAAAGCTATCGCTTTTTTGTATCAGTTTATTTCCAGCAGTTTAGCGGATTCCTCCGATGAATCCAGAGCAGAAACTGTCTGAAGCTTGCGGTTTATAGCCCTTGTACGGGTTCCGATAAGCTTGTCAAGTTCCTCGTCAGCCTGTCTCAGACGGTTTCTCGTTGAAACGAGCACATTTTCAAAATTGCCGAATTCCTTTTTGGCAGCTTCAAGTATTTTCCATACCTCACCGCTCTTTTTCTGTATCGCAAGAGTTCTGAATCCCATTTGCAGACTGTTGAGCATTGCCGCCATGGTTGACGGACCTGCAATGTTGACCTTGTAGTTCCTCTGGAGCACTTCAACAAGCCCCATGTTGACTACTTCTGCATACAGTCCCTCAAAGGGGAGGAACATGATAGCAAAGTCTGTTGTATGAGGAGGAACGATATACTTATCATGAATACTCTTTGCACATTTCTTGATTTCTGATTCAAGGGCAGTTCTTCTGGCTTTAAGCTCGTCAGGGTCACCGGTTTCATAAGCGGCAAGGAGATTGGAATATGTATCTCCGGGGAATTTCGAGTCGATAGGAAGATAAACGCACTCTCCGTCCTCCAGACCCGGCAGTCTGACTGCAAAATCCACCTTTTCCGAACCGTTTGGAGTAACAGCAATCTGTTCGCCGTACTGTTCCGGCGCAAGTATTTCTCCAAGAATTGCACCAAGCTGAATTTCGCCCATGATACCCCTTGTCTTGACGTTGGACAGGACATTTTTAAGGTCGGAAACTCCGGAGGCAACGTTTTTCATTTCGCCCAGTCCCTCATAAACCTCAGCCAGTCTTTTGTTCACTGTTTCAAAGGATTTGGAAATTTTATCGTCAAGGGTTTTCTGTAATTTTTCATTTACTGTGTTGTTTATCTTGTCAAGGCTGTCCTGATTGTCCTTTCTCAGCTTTTCCATATTTTCTGTGTTGGATCGGCGAATGCTGTCAAGGGTAGCAAGAATCTCCATTCTTATCTTGTCAAAATCGCCTTCTAATTTAGTAAGCTTTTCGGTTGTGGCTTTTTGCTGCTTGTCCTGACCGTCATTAAGACTTTTGCCAAGTTCGGACATATTTTTCACAATAGTTTCAAAAGCCTTGTTAAGCTTGTCATCAAGAGTAGACTGCATTTTTTCAGTAATAATGCTGTTGATTTTATCAAGGCTCTCCTGATTTTCCTTGCGCAGACCGCCCATTTCTGCTTCGATTTTAAGGAGTGTTTCTCCAGCTTTTGTCTGCTGCTTGTCCTGGGAATCACGCAGGCTGTCACCCAGTACAGAGATTTGCTTAACCATTGTTTCGCTCTGCCTTACAGTCTGGTCCATTAAAAGCTTATTCTGATTTGCGTTGTTCTGACTGAGAAATTCGATTTGTTTTTTCAGTTCCTCAACCTCATGATTATCACGGTTTGCGCCTGAATTGCCCGATTTTATCAATAAGAAAATCAGCAATACAATAATAACGGCGCAGCATATTAAAATTGCAATATCCATAAATTCTCCTTTTCATAGTTTTAACTTAATAATATACATTATCAGCAATAAAAAATCAAATATTATTTTCTGAAATTAATGCGGTATTCCGAGGGCGTTTCAGCGTTATGCTTTTTAAAAATACGGCTGAAATAATTGCTGTCATTATAACCGCAGCGTGAGGCAATCTCCGTTACTGGCAGACTGCTTGTTTTAAGCAGTTCACGGGCTTTCTGCATACGCAGATTTGTTATGTAGTCGATTGGAATACACCCAAAAGTTTCTTTAAAAAGCCGTATAAACTGCCGTTCTGAATAGTTGGAAAGTTTAGCAAGACCTGAAACTGAAAGAGATTCTGCATAGTTTTTTTCAATATAGGCAATTGCTTCTGCAAGTTTGATAATTCCGGTTTCATCGGTAATTTTTTCAACGTTATAAAGCCTTGACAGCACAACAGCTAAATTAAAAAATTCAGACTTCACCATGTTTTTCCAGCCGGTATGTTTCTCTGTGTATTCCTGATAAAGCTTTTCTATGAGATGATTAATCTGAATAAATGCGTTGAAATCAAGCTTCAGACGGCTTGCG
>JALEVO010000110.1 GCA_022788225.1 Oscillospiraceae bacterium
GTATATATATTACCGGAAGAAAGAAAAATCTTATCATTCTTTCAAACGGTGAAAACGTATCTCCTGAGGAACTTGAAAACAAGTTTGTATCTGCGGATATTGTCGCAGATGTGCTGGTGTATGCCGAGGACGGTACTATTACTGCTGAGATATTCCCTGATCCACAATACTGCAAAGATATGACAGCAGAAGAAGTTTCGGCAGCTATAACAGAGCTTATAGGAAAGATAAACAAGACCGTAACTTCATCTAAAACAATTCGCCGCATACGTCTGAGAAACGTTGAATTTGAGAAAACAACGTCTAAAAAAATCAAGCGTACCCAGAGTATAAAGGGTGAAATAATATAAGAGAGGAAATATTTTATGACTTTTGAGAAAATGTTTGCCAAAGCTAAAGAAATGATAATGAAGAATGACGTAAGTGCAATTCCGGGACACCTTGCCGTACAGATAAATATTACCGGTGAGGGTGAAGGCGCATTCTACATTGAACTTTTAGAGGGAAAGCTTTATGTAGAGCCTTATGAATATTACGACCGTGACTGCATATTTATTATTTCTGCAAAGAATTTTTTCAAGCTTGCTGAAGGAACACTTAATCCTGTGACTGCTTTTACACTCGGAAAACTGAAAGTAGAGGGCAGTATTGAAAAGGCTCTTGAATTTCAGAAAATCGTTAACCAGTTATCATAAACTGAATCGACCTCGTATCTTACAAATGATACGAGGTTTTTTGTATGCCTTAATAGGATTGTTTTGACGGGTTTATTGTGATATAATATAGAAAAAATAACTGAGATACTGGAGATAATATGAAATACGAAAAAGTTGTTGCCGCAAAATTCATTTCCCGTCCTAACCGTTTTGTTGCACAGGCAGAACTGGACGGAAAAGAGATTTCTGTTCATGTAAAAAATACCGGAAGATGCAGAGAACTGCTTGTTCCGGGAAATGTTATATACCTTGAAGATTTTACCTGCCGACAGACTAAACGCAAACTGCTTTATGACATTGTGGCTGTGGAAAAAGGCGGTCTGCTGATAAATATTGACTCACAGGCACCGAACAAGGTTGTAAAAGAGGCGCTGGAAAATGGTACTGTACGCCTGCCGGATATGGCGGAACTGTGTTTTATAAAAGCCGAAAAAGTCTATGGTGATTCACGCATTGATTTTTATGTAAGAGATATAAACGGCAAAGAAGGCTTTGTTGAAGTAAAAGGCGTTACACTTGAAAATGACGGCATTGCGTCCTTTCCTGACGCACCCACTGAAAGGGGTATCAAGCATCTGCATGAACTTGTAAAAGCCAAAGAACAGGGCTTTTATGCTTATGTAATGTTTGTAATTCAGATGTCGGGAATGACGCTTTTTACTCCCAATGATGAACGTCATGCAGCTTTTGGAGAAGCACTGCGCTATGCCGATATGAACGGCGTTAAGATTCTGGCGTATGAATGTGCCGTAACGCCTGATTCGCTGGAAATTACCCAGCCTGTGCCGATAAAAATATTTTAGGCAGTACCGCAAACCTGCTTTCATATTCGCAAACAAAAGCATTGACATTTTTAACAAAATTTATTATAATTATGGAGTATAAACGTTTAATTTTACATCATATCAAATGTATTCATTCTATGAAAACTATTAGTTCTTATGATAAATATAAAATGAGGAGGATTTACATGTTCAGCAAAAAACTTATTGCCATTAGCGCTTCGGTTTCTATGTCAGTTTCGTTTTTGAGTACGCTCTCCTGCACGGCTGCTGATTACTCATCAGCTGATTTGCTTCATCTGCGTGACGCTATTCTGGGAGTTTCTGAATTAACCGATACAGATGATGTAAATGGCGACGGTAAGGTAAATGTATTCGATATGTGTTCCATGAGGAGAGCTCTTTTGTCTTCAAAAGAAGATGTTACTCAAAGTTATCCCGCAACAGAGGAATATGTAAAGCTTACAGGAAGAACACTCCGCACAGATGACACAACATGGCTCGTTCAAAGCGGCTCGGCTGTTGAATTTACTGTAACAGGCAAATCGGCAGAAGTTACTCTTGCAGGTGACAGCAGCATAAACAATGAAGAAAACTATCGTTCACGCTACGCAGTTCTGGTGGACGGAGAAATTATTGAGGACGCCCTGATGAGTTCATCTGAAAAGACGCTGACGCTGTTTGACGGCGATACAGCAAGAACAGCAAAAATCAAGGTAATTCACCTTTCAGAGGCTATGAACGGTGCTGTCGGAGTGAAAAACATTTCTGTAACCTCCAATTATACTGTTCCAATAGTTCCGGAACCAGAAAAGAAACTCTCAATTGAGTTTATAGGTGACTCTATAACCTGTGCCTACGGCGTAGAGGGTCTTTCAAGTTCTGAATCATTCAAGACCTCCACAGAAAATTTCATGAAATCCTATGCCTACCTGACCGCTCAGAAGCTTGATGCAGACTACAGTGCAGTATCCTACAGCGGACATGGAATTATATCAGGCTATACGTCCGGCGAAAAAAATACTGACAGCCTTATTCCGGATTGCTATGAACTCACAGGCAAGCTTTCAGATTATGCTGTAAACTGGGATTTCAGCAAGCATACCAATGATGTTGTTGTTATAAATCTTGGTACAAACGATTCAAGCTATGTTAGCAAGGATACGGAAACACGTTCACCGGAATTTGTTGAAGGGTATATAGAGTTTCTTAAAACAGTGCGTGAGAAAAATCCTGACGCATACATAATATGCACACTGGGAACTATGGGCGACGAGCTTTATGAGTATGTCGAGGCAGCAGCAGAACAATACAGCACTGCTCAGAATGACAGCCGTATCATGTGCTACAGGTCTGCGGTTCAGAATATGGCGGACGGAATAGGCTCTGACTGGCACCCTTCAGCAGTAACCCAGCAGAAAAGCGCCTATGTTCTTGCTGATAAAATATGTCAGGCTCTGGGAATGGAATCCGACCAGATAGGGCTTGACATGGCGGCTGATGCAGAGTATATCCTTAATATTGATCCGGATAAGGGCGGAAATGCTGCTTCTTATGTGGGATATGACAAATCTTTCTGGATCAATATGGTTACCGGCGGAGAATCAGCAGACGCAATTGAAGCGGCTATTTCCGGAATCAGTCTGAAAAACGGCGGCGGATACCGTCTTGAATTTGACTATACCTCAACAGTAGACGCAACATTGCCTGTTTTAGTGACCGGTTCGGACGGAAAAGTTTATTTTGAAAGTGAAGTTGACGCAGTATCAGATAAAAAACATTTTTCAGCCGAGTTTACCGCAGATGCAAACGACACCGCAGCCTCAATTATTTTCCAGCTTGGCGGAAAAGATTACTATAATGTTACACTCTCAAACATTTCACTTGTAAAGATATCTTAAATGGTAATTTTGCAGCACGGGATTTATGGAGATAAAAATGAAAAATTTTATGAAGTGTCAAAAAGAACTCTATTGATAATAGCAGGAATTGTATGGATGATTGCTGGATTTAATGTTGCAAGACTGGGGATATTGTCCTATGGAGTAATAAAAATATTTTGGTATAATATAATCTTGTCAGTAGTTGTCTTTTTGTTGTTCGGCACAATGTTTTATAAAATGACAAGAAAGCATATTAATCGTATCAGAAGTTATGAAGAGGATTTCCGACCTTTCTGGAACTTCTTTGACCTGAAAGCTTATATTATTATGACAATTATGATGGGAGGCGGTATAGGATTAAGAGCCAGTGGTGTATTTCCGGATTTATTTATCGCATTTTTTTATACTGGCCTCGGATGTGCTCTATTCATAGCAGGAGTTTTGTTTGTTGCTGAATTTATCCGGTATAAGAACTGATAAATTCCTGTTGCTTAATAATAAAACAGCCTGAGAAGATTACGGTCTTCTCAGGCTTTATTTTTTGTATGGATATTTGTTTGTTCTGTTAAAATTAATTTCAACTTCTTTATTCCGCCGGTTCAGTCACTTCCTCAGTAACTTCAGAAGTTTCAGCCTCCGTTTCAGACTGTGTCGGCTGTTCAGTCGGGGTCATTTCAGGCATATCCGAACTGTCACAGTGGAAATTAGTGAAAGTGATTTTCAGTTCAAGGTTCGGCATTGCAAATTCGGCAATGCAGCCGTCCTTGTCAAGCTTTAATGTGTACTTGCCCTGCTGGAGTTCGCCTTCAACTTCCATAAAGCCGTCTTTTTCTGTTGCGTCAAGTTCTTCGGTTTCAGCCAGCGAGTCAACAACCTCAATGAATGCCGAGATAATTGACTTTATCGGTAAAGCAGTTTTGGGTACTGAAAAACTCAGTCCCTTATAGGACGCATCGACCTTGTCGTCACGGTAGGAGAGAATCACTCCGGCAAGGGTGTTGGGGGAGGAAAACTCAATGTCCCAGTTTGCCTTGCCGTATCTGCGGAATGACCCCTCCGCTTCCTGGTCGCCGTACTGTATCTTTGCAATAGTCACAAAAGGTTCGTTCAGCTTATGGGTGAATTTTACGCTCTTTCCACCGCCCGAACAGGCGCAAAGAGAAAGTACAAGAATGAATGACATAAAAACAGGAATGATCTTTTTCATATAAAGCTCCTTACAATTTGAATTTAAGCTTTACATTCCTATCTGTTTACATTCCCAATTCTTTGAAAATTTCACCAAGCTCGTCAGTCATGTCCGTCGGCAGCATACTCGTCTTTGAGTACTTCTTAGCCGCCCTGTCACCCGCTTTTCCATGGAGATAAACTCCAACAGGTGCGGCGGCAAGTCTCTGGGCTTTCAGTGAAGCAATCATGCCGCTTAAAACATCTCCGCTGCCACCCTTGCTCATGCCGGAATTTCCCGTGGGATTTACAAAGGCATAGTCGGGAGAGGCTACAATAGTACCTGCGCCTTTTAATATTACAGTGCAGTTGTTTTCCCGGGCAAATGTTCTGGCATATTCAAGTCTGTCCGACTGTATATCTGCCGCCGTAACACCGCAAAGCCGTGCCATTTCCGCCGGATGGGGTGTCAGAATGACCTCCTGTCTGGTCTGCTTAATAATATCTATGCAGTCAGTTATGCAGTTTATACCGTCAGCATCAAGAATTATCGGACAATTTAAATTTAACATCAGCTTTTTCACAAGTTCACGGCTGTCCTCACTTACTCCCAGTCCGCAGCCGATAAGCACAGCAGTAGCCTTTTCAGCGGCTTTCATTATCCTGTCAAAGGAATCAACCGTATAAGTACCGCTTTCAGCTGTATCTAAAGGAAGATACACCGCCTCCGGAAGCTTAGCCGCAAAATGCGGGAGATATTCCGCTGGTGTGCAGACTGTAAGCAGTCCGACGCCGCACCTTGCCGCCGCACCTGCCGACATCATAGCCGCTCCGGGCATATTTTTACTGCCGCAGACAGTCAGCAGTCTGCCGAAATCACCCTTGTGGGAATCAGGCTTTCTCAACGGAAGTGAACGCTTTACAAACTCGTCGTCAAGCTGTGTCACCGGATAATCAAGCATTTCATATACATCGTCCGGGATTTCTATTCCTGCCGTCTTTACATCGCCGCATAATGCTTTCAGCGGATACTGTGTCATGCCGATTTTTCTTGCACCGAATGTTATTGTAAGCCATGCTTTGAGCATACCATCTGCAACTGCTCCTGTCTTGCAGTTACCGCCGCTTGGAACATCGCAGGCGACTGTTATTCCTTTGCAGTGGGCAAATACATTTTTTATATTTTCCGGCAGTTCACCGTGAAAACCCGTACCGAAAACGCCGTCCACCTTAATATCTGCAAAGGCTCTTCCGAGAATTTCAATCATTCTCTCCTCACTGCGTACTACTGCAATATCGTCCATTCTTTCAAAATTCAGCTTTGCAAGTTCAGTTTTAGGCTCACCGCAAAGCAGAAACACCTTTGACTCAATGTTCATGTCTTTGAGATGCCTTGCAGCAACAAAGCAGTCACCGGCATTATTGCCGTTTCCACAAAGGAAAATCACATTGGGAGTACCCCTGAAACGCTGGTCATCCTCAAAGCCTTTGATAAGCCTTTTTATGTTGTATGCAAGGGCAACTCCGGCATTTTCCATCATTCTTTCATAGCTTACTCCGGCTTTGTCCGTTTCCTGTTCCAGCATTTTCATCTGGCTTGGAGTAACGATAAGCTTTTTATGGTAATTTTTCATGGGTTACCTCTCATAAAACGGCTTTGAGTCCTTGAATACCTTTTGTGCAAAATCATTTTGTACCGGAATAAAGTCAACAGGTACTCCGTCTGCGTGAGGATTGGCACATTCAGCTATTTTGTCATATACCACCGCTAAATTTTCACTGCCGCTGTAATCAACTGCAACAAGGTAACTCTTGTTTCCGTCTTTGAACATAAGCTTCAGGTAGGCGGACTTGATTTCAGTATTTTCACTGAAATAATCAGTCATAGCCTTAACCATTTTAACCGGATATTCCTTTGGCTCGCCTACCATTATCTCCGACTGCTTTTTCTGTGAATCAGCAGAAATTCTCTTTATATCGTCCAGCATATCAGATGTAAGGACAATGTTTACACCGAACGGATTTATGACGATTCCGTCATCCTTTCCGGCAAATTTCTCAAGGTCTTTGAATGTTGCCGCAAGTGCGGAATACTGCGACTTCATATCGTATTTTCTAAGCTCATTGAAGTCAGTGAAAAAGGGGTAAAATCTCTTTCCGTCAGAATTCTGGAGCATAGGGAACGCAACCTCGCTGTCCTTTCCAAGCCTTATCTCTCCCGACTTCACACCGTCAACTTTCAGCTTGCTTGTATCCGCCGGAACAATATACTCGCCCTTGAATATCTCAGTAAAAAGCAGCTTCCACATTTCCTCGTTTGCCGGATTCTTAGCGTCCTCCTGCATAAACCAGCAGGCAGTCCTCATAAGTGACGGATTGACGATAAGGCGTGTATCCTTGTCCTCGGTCTGGGGTTCAGGCTTTTTGATGATGTCAAAAAGGTCAAGCCTTAAATAGGTCTGTCCGTTGTCGATAACAACTGCCTCAAATCCGCTTCTGTAAAGGTCGGCAAAGAAAGCCATGCGGTACTGTGCTGAGTTTTCCACTGATTTCAGTTCATAACCTTTCTTATTTTCGTGCACATAGAAAAGGTCAAAATAGTCCTTTTCAGAAAACAGGTAAGCCGCCGCCTTTCCCTGTTCATTTCCCAAATAATAGTTGTTTGATGCCGGTGAAAAGGCTATCCACAGTTTTTCTGCGGACTGTAATTCCTTGATTATTCTTATGTAAAGCTGTGGGTTTCTCTTTTCGTTGAATTTAACTATAAGTTCCTGTAATACTGACATGGCAATACTCCTTTATTTCAAATTTCTCGGCAGATAAGGCTTTATGCATTCAAGCACTTTCTCGTCAGGAGAGAATACAAGCCTTACTTCTCCGTAAGATTCATGGTTAAAGTCGGCATAGTAAGGGGGCTTTTCAACCTCGTCCACCTTGTCAATGCCTGTGGTCAGAACGGTCGTTCCGGAAAAATCATCGTCAGAATCCTCAAAATTTCCAAAGGCTGTAAAATCCTTTACATCAACGGAAATCATGCTGACTCTTTTTCGCTTGGCAATTATCTTGTCAATGTCAAGACTGCCGTTTGTGACTGTGTATTCGTATTCGATGTTCAGTCCGATAACAAGCATATAAAGCACATAAATTGCTCCGGCAACCAGCAGAAGTGCAAAGGGCGTTATAAAAAAGGAAACATAGAGGAGCAGTGCCACAATAACCCCTCCACCGGCAAGAACAAGCACCTTTTTCATGGAATCCGAAGAATTCTGCGATTTTTTTACAAGCTGTTCAGCAAATGTATCTGTCATTAAAAAATTACTCCTTTTCAATCAGTTTAAACTATTATAGCATAAAATCGAAGATTTTTGCTATAATTGCCCGATATGCAGGGAGCAAATCTTTGATTTGCGTATCTGCAAGGGCATATAAATTAATTATAATAAATGCTTTGTATTTATTATAGCATATTTTTAAAAAAACTTCAATAAAAACACTTGCTTTTTTCCGAAATATTGTTTATAATAAAATAAACACGTTGACTGAGAGAGTATGCAGAAGCCATACGGAAATCATCAGAGAGGACAGCCACGGCTGAAAGCTGTCCGGTTTTCTGCTTTGCAGAAGTTCACTCACGAGTGGCAGTTCCGAAGTAATCCCTGAAGTGATTTTTATTGTAAGTTCTGACGTTATGTCTGCGTTAAAGACAGGAGAGTGTCGGCTCTTTGTTAATGGGTGGTTTATAAGCAAGCTATGTCTTGTCCCGTTGGGGCAGGGCTTTTTTTATACCTGTATTCCGGCATAAATTCAAAATTATTATGAGGTGATTCAATGAAACAGCAGCTTGAAAACATCGAATCAGAGGCTATTAAGGAAACCTCCTCCTGCGATTCGATAAAGGGTCTGGACGACCTGAGAGTAAAATTTCTCGGCAAAAAGGGTGAGCTTACTGCAATACTCAAGCAGATGGGAAAGCTTTCCGCTGAGGAAAGACCGGTAATCGGTCAGCTGGCGAACAAGATTCGTCAGGACATCGAAAATGTCATTACAGAAAAAATGAACGAACTGAAAGAAAAGGAACAGGCAGCAAAGATTGCCGCAGAGTCAATTGACATCACTCTGCCGGGCAAACCCCAGTCACTGGGTAAGCTTCACCCTCTTTCAATCGTTGAAAACGAGATAAAGGAAATCTTTATGGGTATGGGATTTTCCGTTGCGGACGGTCCGGAAGTTGAATACGACTACTACAACTTCGAGGCTTTAAACCTTCCGCCCGACCACCCTGCAAGAGATACACAGGACACATTCTACATTACAGACAACATTCTTCTGAGAACTCAGACTTCCTCTGTTCAGGTTCACGTTATGGAGAATCAGAAACCGCCTATCAGAATTATTTCTCCGGGACGTGTTTACCGTTCTGACGCAGTTGACGCTACCCACTCTCCGATTTTCCACCAGATTGAGGGACTTGTAGTGGACAAGGGAATCACAATGGCTGACTTAAAGGGCACTCTTGAAACTCTTATGAAAAAGCTCTACGGCGAAGACTGCAAAATCAGACTGCGTCCGCACCACTTCCCGTTTACAGAGCCAAGCTGTGAAGTTGATATCAGCTGTTATATGTGCGGCGGAAAGGGCTGTTCTGTCTGCAAGGGAGAAGGCTATATTGAACTGCTTGGTGCGGGTATGGTACACCCTAAAGTTCTGGCAGGCTGCGGTATTGACACGGAAATTTACTCCGGCTTTGCTTTCGGTCTCGGACTTGAAAGAATGGTTACAGCACGTTACGATATCAGCGATATGCGTCTGCTTTATGAGAACGATTTAAGATTCCTGGAACAGTTTTAAGGGAGGCAAATAAATGAATTTATCAATGAAATGGCTTTCAGATTATGTAGACCTGAAAGATACTGATATAAAAAGCTTTTGTCACGAAATGACAATGAGCGGTTCAAAGGTTGAGGGTTACGAAGAAGAGGGTTCTGAGATATCCAACGTTGTTATCGGCAAACTGCTCTCTGTTGTACCTCACGAAAATTCCGACCACCTTGTAGTGTGTCAGGTGGAAGTTGGCAAAGAACAGCCAATCCAGATTGTAACCGGCGCACCTAACGTTAAAGCCGGAGATATCGTCCCTGTTGCACTTGACGGTTCAACTCTCCCCGGGGGCGTAAAAATCAAAAAGGGTAAGCTGAGAGGTGTGGAGAGCAACGGTATGCTCTGTTCACTGGGCGAGCTGGGACTTACTCTCCACGATTTCCCGTATGCCATAGAGGACGGAATTTTCATTATTGAAGAGGACTGCAGAATCGGCGAGGATATTCATACTGCGTTAGGTCTTGACGATACATCAGTTGAATTTGAAATCACATCAAACCGTCCGGACTGCCTTTCTGTAACCGGACTTGCAAGAGAAGCTTCAGCCACATTCAATGTACCGCTGAACATTCCTGAGCCGAAATTCGAGGGCATTGACGGTGACATAAACGAAATGCTGAAAGTCAATATCGCAAACACTGAAAAGTGTAAACGCTACTGCGCAGGTATTGTAAAGAACGTTAAAATTGAACCGTCACCAAGATGGATGAGAGAGCGTCTGAGAGCAAGCGGCGTTCGTCCGATTAACAACTTTGTTGACATCACAAACTACGTTATGCTTGAATACGGTCAGCCTATGCACGCTTTCGATTTGAGATACGTCGAGGGTGCTGAAATCAACGTAAGAAACGCTGTAAACGGCGAAAAAATCACCACACTTGACGGCGTTGAGCGTGAACTGACAGACGAAATGCTGGTTATTGCTGACAAGTCAAAGCCTGTTGCTGTTGCCGGCGTTATGGGCGGAGAATACAGCGGTATCATGGACGATACAACCACTGTTGTGTTTGAATCCGCTTACTTTGAATCGGTACAGGTTCGCCGTACTGCAAAGAAGCTTGGCATGAGGTCAGACGCTTCCGCAAGATACGAAAAGGGCGTTGACCCGCTTATCAGCATGGTATGCTTAAACAGGGCATTTGAACTTGTTGAAAAGCTGGGTGCCGGCGAAGTGGTAAGAACTGTTATCGACTGCGACCACACTGACAAGACTCTCAAAACTGTTGAGTTCAGTCCGGAATGGATAAACAATTTCCTCGGCACTGACATTTCAGAGGCTGACATGGTGAAGTACCTGAATATGCTGGGATTCACCATTGAAGACGGCAAGGTGGTTTCACCAAGCTTCAGAATCGACATTGAGTACAAGGCTGATATTGCAGAGGAAGTTGCAAGAATTTATGGCTACAACAATATCCCGTCATCTGCTTTCAGAGGTGTTGCAGAGGCTGAATATACTCCGGAGCAGAAGTTCAAGAGAAAGGTTCAGAACAATATTGCGGCACTGGGTTGTTATGAA
>JALEVO010000001.1 GCA_022788225.1 Oscillospiraceae bacterium
AAGCGTCTGGGAAGTATCGGTGACTATGACGACCCGTACCTGACCTTAAAGCCGGAATATGAGGCAAGACAGGTCGAGGTATTCGGCAAAATGGCTAAGGACGGCTATATGTACAAGGGCTTAAAGCCTGTTTACTGGTGCCCTGACTGTAACACTGCCCTTGCTGAGGCAGAAATTGAGTACGCAAATGACCCGTGTACATCAATATATGTAAAGTTCAATGTTACTGACGACAAGGGACTTTTCACAGCTATGGGTCTTGACCTTTCAAAGGTTTATTTCGTAATCTGGACAACAACTACATGGACAATTCCGGGCAACCTTGCTATCTGTCTCGGACCGGAATATGAATATACACTTGTTAAAAATGGCGACGAGTATTACGTTATGGCGCTTGAACTTGTGGCTCCGACTATGAAAGCCGCAGGCATTGAGAACTACGAAACAGTAGGCTCATTCACAGGCGCAGAGCTTGAACATATCAAGACAAAGCACCCTCTCTACGACAGACTTTCTCCTGTAATCGTAGGCGACCACGTTACTCTTGAAAGCGGTACAGGCTGTGTACACACCGCTCCGGGTTACGGTGTCGAGGACTTTGAAGTATGCAAAAAATATGATGATATCGGCATTCTTGTCTGCGTAGATGCAAAGGGCAGACAGACTGAAGAAGCCGGCGAGTTTGCAGGTCTTGACACTAACGAGGCTAACAAGGCTATTTACGCAAAGCTTGAAGAATGCGGTGCACTCCTTGCAAGCGAAAAGATAACTCACCAGTACCCACACTGCTGGAGATGCAACAGCCCTATCATTTACCGTGCGACAGAGCAGTGGTTCTGTTCAGTAAACGGCTTTAAGGATGAGGCTGTAAAGGCAATCGAAAATGTTAAGTGGATTCCTGAATGGGGCGAGGACAGAATCAAGGGAATGGTTCGTGACAGAAGTGACTGGTGTATCTCCAGACAGAGAACATGGGGCGTTCCTATCCCGATTATCTACTGTAAGGACTGCGGAAAGCCAATCGTTACAGACGAAACAATCAAGGCTATCTCCGACCTGTTCAGAAAAGAGGGCGCAGACGCATGGTGGACTCGTGAGGTGAGCGAGTTTATTCCGGACACAGTAAAGTGCGAATGCGGCTGCGGTGAATTTACAAAGGAATATGACATTATGGACGTATGGTTCGACAGCGGCGTTTCTCATACTGCTGTTATGAACGAATACGATTCCCTCAACTGGCCTGCTGACCTTTATCTTGAGGGTGCTGACCAGTACAGAGGCTGGTTCCAGTCATCACTTCTTACATCTGTTGTTTACAAGGGTACTGCCCCTTACAAGGCTGTCTGCACTCACGGCTGGGTTGTTGACGGTCAGGGCAAGACCATGCATAAATCACTTGGAAACGGTATCGACCCGGCTGAGATAATCGACCAGTACGGCGCTGATATTTTAAGACTGTGGGTTGCGTCCTCTGACTATCATTCAGATATCAGAATTTCAAAGGAAATTTTAGGACAGCTTTCTGACGCATACAAGAAAATAAGAAATACCGCAAGGTTTATTCTCGGCAACCTTTCAAACGGTGAAGGTTTCAATCCTGACACCGACAGCGTACCGGACGACCAGCTGCTTGAAATTGACAAGTGGGCGCTTATGCGTTTTGACAGCCTTATTGACAAGGTTCAGGCTGGCTACAACGATTTCGATTTCCACGTTGCATTCCATAGCATTCACAATTTCTGCGTAATTGATATGTCCAACTTCTATCTTGACATTATCAAGGACAGACTTTACTGCGAGGGCGAAAAGTCACTGGAAAGACGTTCTGCCCAGACTGCTATGTACAGAATTTTAAGCGGTGTTGCAAGACTTATTGCACCTATCATGTCGTTTACAGCTGAGGAAATCTGGTCATATCTGCCCCACTGTGCTGCTGATAACAGCGAGAGCATTTTCTTAAATCAGATGCCTGAGAAGTCCGGCATTGAGTTCAGTGATGAATTTATTGCCAAGTGGGAACTGATTTACAGCACAAGAGAGTCGGTAAACAAGGTTCTTGAAGAAAAGCGTAACGAAAAGGTAATCGGAAAATCGCTCGAGGCAAATATTGTTATTCACTGCGGTGATGATATGTTTGAAAAGTACAACTCATTGTCTGACCACCTTGCTGAAATTCTCATTGTTTCCGGCGTATCCGTTGTAAAGGACAAGGACGGCGAAACTGAATTTGAGGTTGTCAAGGCAACAGGGGATAAGTGTGAAAGATGCTGGGCATACTCAGAAACAGTAGGCAAAGACAGCGAACACCCGACGCTTTGCAGTCGTTGTGCGTCCGTTGTAAAATAACGTAAACATGACTTGCCGTTTGAAAAAGCGGCAAGTTGTTTTGTAATAGGCAAAAGGAGGAAACGTTATAGTAACATTAATTGTGGCGTTTTCAGCTATCGTTCTGCTGACCGGTGCTGACCAGCTTATTAAGCTGTGGGTAGTTGAAAACTTAAAGGGAGCACCGTCAAGGGACTTTCTGAAAATCGGCAAGCTTGACATAATGCACCTGACTTATCTTGAAAATGACGGCGCAGTATTCGGCAGTTTCAGCGGCATGAGATGGATTCTTGTGTGCGTAACAGCGGCGCTGATGGCTTTCTGCGTTTACTACATGATAAAACACCGCCGTGAAAAAATGCTTGTTGTGTGTCTGACACTTATTGTCAGCGGCGGACTCGGAAACATCATTGACCGCCTTTTCCGTGGTGGCATAGTTGTGGATTATCTTGATTTACAGCTTTTCAACTTTGCGGTATTCAATTTTGCGGATTGCTGCGTGACTATCGGTGCGGCAATGCTTCTGTTTTACGTCATATTCTTTGACAAGAGCGGTAAAAAGACTGCCGAAGAAAAGGTATCCGGAAATGAATGAGCTTATGCTGGAGGTAACGGAAGAATCTGTCGGCGCAAGAATTGACAAGTGGCTTTCCGAACAGGACACAGGTATTACAAGGAGTGCCGCCGCTGGTCTTATTGAAAGCGGAAATGTTCTGGTGAAAGGCAAAACCGTTACCAAAAACTACAAACTGCGCAGCGGCGATAACGTGAAAGTGAGCATTCCCGAACCTGTCAGCCTTGACGCGCAGCCGGAGAATATTCCCCTTGATATTGTCTATGAGGACGAGTATCTCCTGGTGGTAAACAAGCCCAAGGGAATGGTTGTACACCCTGCACCGGGCAACTATGAGGGCACTCTTGTCAATGCGCTCCTTTATCACTGTGGGGACAGCCTTTCGGGAATTAACGGAGTTATCCGTCCGGGGATTGTCCACAGGATAGACAAGAACACAAGCGGTCTGCTTATCGTTGCCAAAACTGACGCCGCCCATACTGGTCTTGCGGAGCAGATAAAGGCGCACAGCTTTACAAGAGAGTACGAAGCAGTGGCAATGGGAAAATTTAAAGAACTGAGCGGTACTGTTGACGCACCAATCGGCAGAAACCCCAATGACCGCAAGAAAATGTGCGTGACTGAAAAAAATTCAAGGAATGCGGTCACTCATTTTGAAGTGCTTGAACAGTTTGAAAAGTGCGCCCATTTAAGACTGCGCCTTGAAACCGGCAGAACTCACCAGATAAGGGTACACCTTGCATATAAGGGGCATCCGGTTCTCGGAGATGATGTTTACGGCAAGTCATTTAAGGGGATAGACGGGCAGTGTCTTCATGCGAAAAAAATCGGATTTGTCCACCCCATTAGCGGAGGGTATATGGAGTTTGACAGCGAACTGCCGGATTATTTTAAAGAAATTTTGAGAAAGGTCAGGTAATTATGGCTGATTTATCCAATTTATTGCTTATAACCGACTTAGACGGAACACTTCTTCCGGAAAACAAGATACTGTCCCAAAAGGACAAGGAGGCAATCAGGCGTTTCAGAGCAGACGGTGGAAAGTTCACCGTGGCGACTGGAAGAACAGTGCAGTCGGCTATGAAATATTTTGACGAGCTTGAAGTTGATCTTCCGGTTATACTTTATAACGGTTCGCTGATATATGACCTTGCAAAGGAAAAGGTCATGTTTACTGACGTTCTGCCGGATTGTGCCGCAGATATAGGCAGAGAACTGTTTGAGTTTATGGAAAATCCGGGAGGAGAAGTATTAAGACTTGACAATATTTACGTTGTATGTAATAATGAATATGAGCAGGAGCATACACGGATATGTCAGGTAGACCCTGTTTACACAACGCTGGACGCTGTTCCGGCAGGGGACTGGTTTAAAATTCTCTTTGCCACAAAGCCGGAGCTTATTACAAAGCTTGAGGAGTATATAAATACAAAGAACTATCCTGTTGACTTTGTACGCTCTCATGATATCTTTATTGAAATGCTTCCAAAGGGCAGTTCAAAGGGGGCGGCGCTGAAAGAGTACATAAAGCTTATGGGTATGGAAGACTATAAGGTTTACGCTGCCGGAGATTATCACAATGACATTGAAATGCTCCAGACTGCCAATGTGGGCGCAGCAACGGCTAATGCACAGCAGGCTGTCAAGGATATTGCGGATGTTGTGCTGAAAAACACAAGTGACCAGTGCGCCATAGCGGAACTGATTGAGATGATTTATGAGGAAAATCCTAAAACTATATAAATTTACGGAGGTAAAAACATGGACGGCAATAAGAAAAAAAGCCTGCAGATTACTGCTTGCAAGGTGAGAAAGGGAATTATAGAGGGCGTTTACAACGCTAAATCCGGACATCCGGGCGGTTCTCTTTCAATCGCTGACTTGCTGACTTATCTTTATTTTGAGAAGATGAATATCAATCCGGAGGATTCCGAGAATCCGGAAAGAGACAGATTTGTTCTTTCAAAGGGACACTGTGCTCCGGCACTTTATTCGGTACTGGCACAGAAAGGCTACTTTGCTGAAAAGGAGCTTAAAAATCTGCGTCACATCGGTGCAATGCTTCAGGGACACCCATGTATTCACATAAATGGTGTTGATATGTCAAGCGGTTCACTGGGACAGGGTATTTCTGCGGCTTGCGGAATGGCTCTTGCCGGAAAAATCGACAACAAGTCATATAAGGTTTACACCGTTTTAGGCGACGGCGAAATTGAAGAGGGTCAGGTATGGGAGGCTGCCATGTTTGCGGCTCATATGAACCTTGATAACCTTGTGGCAATTGTTGACAACAACGGACTTCAGATTGACGGTCCTGTGACAGAGGTATGCTCACCAGAGCCTATCACAGATAAATTTGCGGCATTCGGCTGGCACGTTATAACAATGGACGCCCACGACTTCGATTCAATCGAAAAGGCATTTGACGAGGCTGGAAAGGTTACCGGAAAGCCTGTTGCTATAATTCAGAAGAGTGTAAAGGGCAAGGGCGTGTCATTTATGGAAAATCAGGTTTCATGGCACGGTACAGCGCCTAACGAAGAACAGTACAAGCAGGCAATGAGTGAGCTTGACGCAAAGCTGAAAGAACTGGAGGGCTAATCAGATGGCAGATG
Organism: Oscillospiraceae bacterium; assembly: GCA_022788225.1. Lineage (GTDB taxonomy): Bacteria > Bacillota > Clostridia > Oscillospirales > Ruminococcaceae > Porcipelethomonas. The sequence continues at coordinate 5,515 of JALEVO010000001.1, forward strand.
TAATTAAAAAGGCAACAAGAGAAAGCTACGGCGAGGCTCTGAGAGATCTTGCTGAAAAATATCCTGACCTTGTAGTACTTGACGCTGACCTTGCGGCGGCAACAAAAACAGGTATTTTCAAGAAGGCATATCCTGACAGATTTTTTGACTGCGGTATCGCAGAGGCAAATATGATGGGCGTTGCGGCAGGTCTTGCAACCTGCGGAAAGATTCCGTTTGCAAGTACTTTTGCAATGTTCGCTGCTGGAAGAGCGTATGAAATCGTAAGAAATTCAATCGGTTATCCGGGACTTAATGTGAAAATCGGTGCAACTCATGCCGGAATTTCAGTTGGCGAGGACGGCGCAACACACCAGTGCAACGAAGATATTGCGTTAATGAGAACAATTCCGGGCATGACAGTTATCAATCCGGCGGACGACGTTGAAGCAAGAGCGGCAGTTGAAGCGGCTATTCTTCACGAGGGTCCTGTTTATCTGCGTTTCGGACGTCTTGCCGCACCAGTTTTCAACGATAAGGAAACATATAAATTTGAACTTGGAAAGGGTATCACTTTAAGAGAGGGCAACGACATTACAATTATTGCTACTGGTCTTATGGTAAGCGAGGCTGTTGCCGCCGCTGATGAACTCAAGCAGGAGGGCATCAACGCAGGCGTTATCAACATTCATACAATCAAGCCTCTTGACAAGGAGCTTATCTGCAAGGCGGCTGAAAATTCCGGTATTCTCATGACAGTTGAGGAACACAGCGTAATCGGCGGACTTGGCTCTGCTGTTGCCGAGGCTGTTACAGAATGCTATCCTGTACCGGTTATCAAAATCGGCGTGAATGATGAATATGGTCATTCTGGTCCGGCTGTAGACCTGCTTAAAGAATTTGGTCTTTGCAAGGACAATATCGTGGCACAGGTTAAAAAGGCGCTTAAATAACAGGGTGAATCGGATTTAATAAATGGGGACACTATGTTTGACAGAGTGTCCCTTGATTTTTTATTCAGAGATGGGTATAATAAAATAAAAGGGGGCGGACAAATGCGTAAAAAGATAATTTCTCTTATTTCAGTAATATTTGCAGTTGTATGTATGATTGTTATCTTCCGTTTTTCATCGCAGAACTGCACTGACACAAATTTAGTAAGTCATGGTGTGACTTCAAAGCTTGCAAGTGTTATTTTCAGCGGATATGATCAGCTGAATGCTGAAAATCAGAATTTGCTGACAGAGCAGCTTAATCATTTTGTACGCAAAATGGCACACTTTTCTTTATATTTCATTCTGGGATTTATGACTGCACTTTCAGTTTTTCTTGCCGTTCATAAATATATAAAGTCATTTGCTGCCGGAGTGACAGTATGCTTTATCTACGGTTCTCTTGATGAGATACACCAGATATATGTCCCCGGCAGAACTCCTCTTGTAAGAGATGTAATTATTGATACCGCCGGAGGAGTATGCGGCATTTTATTCTGTTTTATGATGATTTCAGTTATACTTAATATTAAACGTGTTTATACGGAGAAAAAAACAGCATCACAATAAAGTGGTGCTGTTTTACTGTTTATGAATAATAGTTTTTTTCGACTGCTTTCCAGTTAATTATTTTCATGATACTGTTAAGATATCTTTCCCTGTGATTCTGATACTGTAAATAATAAGCGTGTTCCCAGACATCTATGGGCAGAAGAGGATTAAGACGCTGTTCAACGGGTGTTTCCTGATTGTAAAGTATGATTATCTGCATTTTGCCGCTCATGTCAGAGGTTAGATATGCGTACCCGGAACCGAAAACCGACATTGCCGCACTTTTCAGATTACTTATCATTGTATTGACGTTTCCGAAGCTGCTGCATATAATTTTTTCAAACTCAGGAGAAATTTTCGAGCATTTTGCAGGGGTAAGACACTCAAAATAAAGCTGGTGATTGAATGCACCTCCGGCAAAACGGCGTATGTCTGTGCGCACTGCCTCCGGAAGGAACGCCTGCTTTATCAGCAGTGCCTCTATAGGAAGATGATGCAGCTGGGGATAATTTTTCAGAGTGTCGTTAAGCTTTTTTATGTAGCCGGCATAGTGGCTGTCATGATGAATTTTTACTGTATTGGTGTTAAGCCACGGGCAAAGTGCATTTGCAGGATAGGGGAGAGGTCTGGGGGTGAAAGGATAGTGTTCGGCTCCGTTCATTTTTATCAGCTCCTTGAAATATTATGAAATATCGTTTTGTTACTTCATAATATATGTTCCGGAAAGCTGATTTATTCCAAAAAACCGTCTCGGAATATCCGGAACGGTTTTGATGGACTCATATATGAATTTTAAAACAAAGAAGAAATCAGTTATGAACAGCTTCGTTGTCACCGAAAATCTGGTCGCCCTGTGTGACCTCCTGCAAGGTTACACGCATATCCATGTCAATGCCATTTCTTGATATATTCAGAGTAATAGTATCGCCGGCGGTGTG
>JALEVO010000114.1 GCA_022788225.1 Oscillospiraceae bacterium
ATTAGTATCGTTTTTTATTGCAGTTGATGATTTTACAGAAATTTTTTCGCAGAGCCGCAAGGCGTGATTTAATCAGTGATTCCTTATCTATTGAATATTTATGCGCAGAGATAAAGATGAAAGCTTAGGAAGAAAAACGCAGGAATACTGCTGTATTGCAAGTTTTTCTGACGACAGATTTCAGCTTTAGAACAAGCAGAAAGTTCAACAGTTAATTGGCGGAGCAATATTATAGATTCCTTGACAGTCAGTCCGCAGACTTCACAGTAAATCAGATATGCGTCTGATGGAATACAACCTCCCATAACAGCTGCAAGCATTCTCTATAATCTGTACCTTTTTTCGTTCAATACTATTTGTCAGTATTATTATATCATGCTGAGAGAAGAACTCGATATGTTTTAACAACACCAGCCTTAATATTTTAGCTTAAACTATCGGGGATATCATATCGGTCACGCCAGCTATTATCTTGAAAACTAAGCTTAATGCTATCAATAATAGCCTGATATTCCTGCTGACGAGTACCGCTGCAATCACTGAAAATGATAATATGCGTAATAGTAGTATTGCCTTTAATAATCAAAGCAGTTCCGCTCAGCTTATTATCTTCAGCAGTAAAGCTATAGCTGTCTGCACTTTTTTCCGTAGGTGATTCAGGTGAATTTGTATTATCCATCGACACTTTAATCTCCTGCGGTTCAGAAAGTACAACTCCATCGTAAAAGAAATCAAGTTCCGACTTAATGTCAATATCCTCCGGTTCTTCAAGATGTCTTGCCATAAATATCGTTTCATCTCCGCTGAAATCATCAGGCTTGAATTTCAGGACATTCTTTTCATGAGAAGAGAAAATATTTCTTGAATTTGTTATCTCCGTATCCAGCATTTGCGTTTTGGTCAGACTATAGCTTCCGTCCTCATTTAAGGTTTTGAAATACATTGACGGAGTATAATTTTCAGGTATCATCACAGTCATATTGTTTGAATCGAAATGGTAGACAAGCAGCTCACCTCCGGGCTGTGAAACTTCCGTAGACTGCTCTGCAGCTTCTGTTGTAAATTCTTCCGTTGCTGTTTCTTCGGTTGTAATCTCTGTCACCGTAGTCTGTGTCTGACTTACTGTTGTCGACACCGTTTCTGTAGACGGCAGATTAATTTCTGTGGTTACTGAATGTATTGGAGATTTCTGGATTTCATTTTCTTCTTTATTACTGTTTGCCACATGATAAATACCTACGCTTCCTCCTGCAACAGCAACAACTGCCGCACCTGCAATAATTTTGCCTTTAGTAAGAGTGATAGCCGATTTAACGGCTGTATGTAAAAGATTTTGTCCGATAACACTGCCTGCAGCCGCTGATGCTGCAGAAATGGTAAAAGATGATGAATACGCTTTGAGTGCAGCAGAAATAAGAAGTGTACTTCCTCCAAGTACAACCCCGCGCTTTAAAAGTTCATCCTTTATTATTTTACGGCTGTGATAAAGACGGGTTTTTACCGTACCCTCAGGACAATCTAACTCCTTTGCTATTTCTCCTACTGACATTCATCATAATAATAAAGTATAACCGTAATGCGCTGTGTGTCAGACAGATTTTCAGAAATTATTTCTGTTAATATTTTCTGAATATCCTTTTTTTCTGCATAACTTTCCGGAGCATAAAGCTCATCATCATCAGCAAAAGTTTCATCAAACTCATCAATGCTTACCTGTGGTTGTTTGTTTCGTATTTTATTATAAAATTTATGAAGAGCAATTGTGTGAATCCAGCCCTTGAAATTATCGTCACGGCGATACTGCTCAAGTTTTTCAAAAATAGTCAGATATGTATCCTGCATAAGGTCTTGTGCATCGTTTTCATTTCCGCAAAGCTGACGGCAATAACAAAAAAGTTCATCACAGGTAGAATTATAAATTTCCTCCTTGGCTTTTTTACTTCCTTTTTTTGCTTTTTCAATTAATTTTGTCATTTCAGACTTCCTTTCGCTATGTTATGTTAATTATAACACAGAAACAGTCATTTCGGTTCAAAATTTTTTAAACGAATTATAAAAAATTATTTTTCGGTCATTTGTGGAGATTTCCAAATTTGATATAAAAGCATTTACAAGAGCACTTCAATATGATAATATGATATAAGGCAATGCCGCACAATTAACGGCTGACGCCTTTGGCGCACATCTGCAAGCATCTGTACGACAATAATTATGCGACATTGCCATAAAAATAAACTATGAAAAGGAGCAATATAAATGAATACAATTTTCAGGAAGCTCTGTGCAGCTGCCATTTCCGCTGTCACTGCTTTTTCAATGTGCACTATCCCGTACATCAGCGGCAGACAGCCTTTTGCATACGCTGAGGAAACCGTTGAAACCGAGAGCATAGTACATGCCGCAACGGGACTGCATTATATCGTTGAAAACGGTGAAGCAACAATCACAGGCTGTGAGGATTCTCTCACAAGTCTTAATATACCTGCAGAAATTGACGGCTATCCCGTTAAGACAATCGGCGAAAGTGCTTTTGTATACAAAAATAAGATTAAGTCAGCAGTTATCGCCGATGGTATTACCAGTATCAAAGCAAGTGCATTCAACTGCTGCCGTGCCATGACATCCGTTCAGCTTCCGTCTACGCTGACCGAAATCGGAGAATACGCTTTCAGGCTCTGTCCGATTAATTCTGTTGATATTCCGGCAGGTATTACTGTTATCAACAGCTATGCATTCCAAAACTGCGATTTGCAGCAGCTTGTAATTCCTGAAGGAGTAACAGAAATCAAGGAAGGTGCTTTTGAAGGCACAAGTGAACTGACTTCAGTCAGTCTGCCGTCTACTCTGAGAATTATCGGCAAGAAAGCATTCAGTTACAGCTTTCTTAAATATATTGAAATTCCATATGGAGTTACAACTATAAGCGAAAGTACTTTCAGCGGCTGTACAAGTCTGAAACAGGTTGTGCTTCCGGAAAGCATACTTTATATTGAAAAAAACGCCTTTGATTACTGCCCTGCACTTAAATATCTTAATATCCCTCAGTCACTTATAAGCATAGGTAACGGTGCATTTGAGAATACTAAAATTACAGATTTCAATCTTCCTGACAGCGTCAGATATATCGGATCATATGTTTTTCCTGAAACTGCTGTTACCGAAATTGTTGACGGTGTAGAATATATCGGAAAATGGGTTGTGGATACGGTTAGCGGGACTTCAGAGATTACTGTCCGTGAAGGTACGGTAGGTATTGCCTGACATGCTTTATCAAGAATCTATACAGAAAATACAACAATCACGCTTCCTTCAACATTAAAATATATCTCTGATACCGCATTCTATAATGCGTATGGCAGCAGCCAGAAACCTGAAATCATAATTTCTGACGACAACCCTGATATATGTATTGTTGACGGTAATATTTACAGCAAAGATAAAACTCAGCTTATAGTATACCTGGGAATCAACGATGAAACAAGCTTTACCGTTCCTGACGGAGTTTATGAAATTGCTGATTACGCCTTTGCCAATAACCGGGTGCTTACCTCTGTCACATTTCCTGATACACTTTATTATATAGGTAACTATGCGTTTTCAAGCTGCAGGGCACTTACAAATCCTGTCTTCCCTGAAGGACTTCAGTATATCGGTGACTTTGCTTTTGAATACTGTGATGCTTTAACTGAGGGTATTATTATACCTGACAGTGTTACAGAAATCGGCGACTCTGCTTTTCCAAGCGGAGCTGCTAAATCAACAATATACAACTATGTAATAGTTGATGACTGGATTATTTACGGTTCATCTGTTTACTATAATGATGTTGAAATTAATTCAAACATAAGAGGTATTGCAGATAATGCATTTGATACGCTTACTGTAACATCTGTCACTATTCCCGGCGAAGTCAAATATATCGGGAAGTCTGCTTTTGAAAACTGCAACGAGCTTACTGACGTTACATTGGGCGAAGGTATTATTTCAATAAACGATTGTGCTTTCTCCGACTGTGAAAAGCTTAATACCCCTAAAATTCCCGATAGTGTTATAAATGTCGGTGCAGATGCTTTCAAAAACTGTGTAAGTGCCATTGAAAATATTGACGGTATTGGATATGTTGATTCATGGGTGGTACAGTCAGACAGTTCAGTTACAACCGCTGCTGTTCGCAGTGGTACACGAGGAATTTCCGAAGCAGCATTATACGGTTGTACAGAACTCACTTCCGTCGGACTTCCTGAGGGATTATGCTTTATAAATCCGGAAGCGTTTGAAGCATGCCTTTCACTTAAAAGCATAAAGCTTCCTGACAGCCTGCTTACTATTGATACCGCAGCCTTTGCATATTGCACTGCTCTTGAGGAAATTAACATTCCCAAAAACACTGTATACATGGACTATGGTGCATTTGCAATGTGTGATTCTCTTAAAAAAATCACAATAACAAATCCCGAATGTATTATCTGTCAGTCAGCCGATACAATTGCTGACAGTGCAGTTATTTACGGATATACCGGCTCAACTGCCGAAGAATATGCAAAAATGTTCAATCGCACATTTGTTGCACTTAGTAATACTGCACCAGTCAGAGGAGATGTAAATGCTGACGGAGTATTTGACGTTGCCGACCTGATACTGTTTCAGAAATGGCTGCTTGATATTGATAACATAACACTTGATAATCCATCTGCTGCTGATATGACAGCGGATAATCAGCTTAATGTATTTGACCTCTGCGCTATGAGAATTGAATTAATTGGTAACTAAGAATTAATACTAAACAAAAAAGGGGAAGCTTTCTCAAACAGAGCTTCTCCTTTTTAGCATTCTCGCTGCAGTCCCATAATCAATGTCAGTAAAGCCTGCAATGATATAAAGCAAATAGAATTTCATAGACATAGTCGGCACAAACAGCATTACATGCTGCATAATATTCTTATTCCTGTTAAAACATTAACCACATTTAAAATTTTCATACTCATGCAACGATTCTTATTGCTAACGGAGTGAATATCCCGACAGTTTCAAGAATGCTTGGACATTCAGGCATATAAGCGCACCCATCAAAACAGCTATATTTC
>JALEVO010000132.1 GCA_022788225.1 Oscillospiraceae bacterium
CGCCTGTATTCCTGCACCGCCGATACTGTCACTGCCCGCAATAGTCAGAACTGTTTTCATCTGTTACTCCTTAAATCTCCATTTTATCCAGAATATCTCTCAGCGCCGCCGCCGCAAGCTGAATATCGTTCTGCGAAAACAATGCGGAAACAACGGCAATTCCGTCAATACCGCTGCCTTTGAGTTTCATGGCGTTTTCAGCGTTGATACCGCCTATTGCCACAACCGGCACAGAAATCTGCGTACAAATCCTGTTAAGTTCCTCAACTGAAAGGGGCACGGTGTTTTTCTTTGTAGACGAACCGAACACTGCTCCGCAGCCGAGATAATCCGCACCTGCCGCCCATGCAGCCTGTGCTTCATGAAGATTATGAGCAGTGGCACCAATAATGGCATTTTCGCCGAGTACACGCCTTGCGTAAATGATATCCCCGTCAGTCAGTCCAAGATGAACTCCGTCCGCCCCTGCCTTGTAGGCAATGCGTATGGAGTCGTTGATGATAAGCGGAACATTATATCTGTGACAGACCGGTATAAGTCCCTTTGCCATATCAATAATTTCTTCTTCACTGCGATGCTTCTCCCTCAGCTGGACAATAGTCGCACCGCCCTTTACAGCCTGTTCAACTGCGTCTGCAAGCTTAACCCCCTCTTTAAGGGATTCGCTGCCTGCAACCGCATAAAGTTTTAATTGTTCTTTTGAAATACTCACTCTTTTTAACCTCTGTAAAAAAAGCGTACCCCTAAAAAGGAGTACGCTGAAATATCGCATTATACTCCCTTCGCCGGCATTATCCGTTCAGGTTTAACGGGTATAATCTCAGCCTGTTTGCACAAGCACCCCGGATTTTATAGTAAACTCCAAAAATAATTTGGCGTTTAGTTTATTTTTACTTTAATTCAACTACCCAGCCGTATTCATCAGGAATTTTGCCCCACTGAATACCTGTCATTGTATCATAAAGCATCTGTGAAATCTCACCGATTTTGTTGTCGTTGATCTCCATGATCTTGTCATTCCATTTCAGATGACCTACCGGTGAAATTACCGCCGCTGTACCGGTACCGAATACCTCGTCCAGCTTGCCTGCGTCATAGGCGTCAGCGATTTCCTGAATAGTAATTCTTCTTTCAGTTACCTTGTAGCCCTTTTTACGGCATATTTCAATAGCGGATTTTCTTGTAATACCCGGCAGAACAGAGCCTGTCAGTTCAGGAGTAATAACCTCTCCGTCAATTACAAAGAAAATGTTCATGGAGCCGACTTCTTCAACATATTTCTGCTCAACACCGTCAAGCCAGAGAACCTGTTCGTAATCCTGCTTGTGAGCCTCGTCCTGACCGGCAAGAGAAATAGCGTAGTTAGCGGCTGTCTTTACAAAGCCTGTACCGCCTCTTACGGCTCTAACATACTTGTCCTCAACGTAAATTTTAACAGGGTTTAAGCCTGTTGAGTAATAAGCGCCGGACGGCGAAAGGATAATCATAAACAGATAGTGGTCTGCCGGACGGACACCAACATAAGGGTCAGTTGCGATAACAAACGGTCTTATGTATAAAGATGCACCCTCTGTGTGAGGAACCCAGTCCTTTTCAACATTCAGAAGAGTAGTCAGCGCCTGTAAAGCGTCCTCTTCAGGAATTTCAGGAATGACCATTCTCTTGTTTGATGTATTAAGTCTTTTGAAATTTTCGTCCGGACGGAAAAGCTGGATTTTTCCCTCGGCAGTACGATAAGCTTTAAGTCCCTCAAAAACTTCCTGTCCGTAATGGAGGCACATAGCCGCCGGTGAAAGTGACAGATTCTGATAAGGAACAATTCTTGCGTCATGCCAGCCCTCGCCTGTGTCATAGTTCATGATAAACATATGGTCCGTAAAGATATGACCGAATCCCAGCTTAGTTTCGTCAGTTGGTTTCTCCTTAGGCGAAGCCGTAAGTTCCATTCTGATATTCATTAAATAAGACTCCCTTTTATGTCTGTTCATTGGCAGACAGTAATATATTTTTTATGAAATTTAGTTTTGTATGCTGCAATCGCTGCCGCTGCACCGACTGCAACAGCAGAAAACGCCAAAATTGCCAGCACAATTTTACTGCATTTTTTCATCTTCATGCACTCCTTAAATTTCGCATAACTGTTGCTTTTTATATTATATCACATTTTTTTCTGTTTGGCTATATATTTTTTTAATTTTTTCAGGAAATTTATTTAATAAAGCAAAGTCAGCATTAATTTCACACATAAATCACAGTAACTCCGGCAAACTTCACATTTCCCTCAAGAATAAGTGTCTTGCCGTTTTTGGCACTGTTTTTTTCTCCCTTTTCGTCAATTCCGCCGAAAGAAAAGCTTAATTTGCTGACAACATTCCATTCCTTCGGAACATAAAGTTCTATTCCGGAAAAATCTGAAACTATAACAGCAGTCGCCTCATTTGCATACATTTCAGCATTGTCAAAATACACCTTCATTCCGCCGAAAGAACTTCTGATATTGACGTCCTTAAAGGTTTTTGATGTGACGTACTTTACACTTCCTGCAAAACGATTCTGAAAACAGATGTGATCTCCGTCCGAGGATTCTGCCTGCCAGTTCTGGCTGTTGTCGAACTTTTCAGTTTTCCACTTGTTTTTTGCCGGAAAAAGAATGTGAAATCCGATACTCAGAAAGAGTGCACAAGCCAGCAGCGGCCACGGCGTAAACTTTTCAATTCCCAGAGGTTCATCAAAAAGTATTGCGATAATCGACAGCGGAATAAACATAAAGAAAAAGTTTCTGTTCTTTATTCCCGTAATAATAACCGGCAAAAGCAGAAGAGATATGATTATTCCCACAATACTTATCTCAACGATAATGCCAGTCTGATTTAAAATTATCAGTGCTGCCATTGCAACAAAGAAAAGACCCCATGCTATTTTTGAAGTTTTCATAATTAAATGCTCCTTTCACTTAAACGCTGTTTCAGAAACTTGTAATAATTTCTTGAAACATAGACCTGCTTATGAGTTTTACTGAATCTGACCAGACTTGAAGATGTGATATTCTTTTCAATGGAATAAATATGACGGATATTGAGTATTGTTGATTTTGAAACTCTGACAAAATATCCCGGCAGAATATTTTCAAGTTCATAAAGCTTGGCTTTCACCTGAAAAACATCATCAGCCGTATGTGCGTCAATAAGACTTCCGGCAGTTTCAAAAAACAGAACCGACTCCACAGGGAGAAAATATTCCGCACCGTCCTTGAAAAACTCTATCTCATTCCGGTCAGAGATTTCCGAAACTGCCTGCTGAATACGTCTTACATTGTCATTCAGTTCCCGGCATTTTACAATAACCTCGTCCTCCTGCACCGTTTCGTCGATTTCTATCCTTATCTTCAAGCTGTTCACCTCCGATGATTGTATTATACAATATCTCAGGATATCTGTAAATACATTTTACCTGACAGGTTAATTTTCAGCGGTGAAAGGTAATAGATTACGCTTAATAGAAAAATAATGGGCGACCAATGGTCGCCCCTGCAAATGAAAACAAGTTTTTAAACATAAAACAATCCATGCTCATTGCAGTAAAAATAAAGTCTGCCGCCCCGAAGCCTTGGAAAACGCACTTCTGCATTCTGCTCCGGGTAAAGCCTTACCATAGTAAGCCTGTCGCAGGTGGAATAAGCCGCAAAGCTTATAAAATGCTGCTTTGTCATTTCATGGTCAAATACAACATAGCTTTCGTCGTCCGTTGCCTCAATCTTCACACCATGATTTTCGTCAGCCTTTACAGCTGTAAGCTCACTTAACTTTCTGCCGCAGCAGGATATTTCCGATTTTCCGGTTGATGTCATAATGTTCCCGCATTCGGGACACACATAAAATTTCAGTTTTTTCATATTTCCTCCGTCCGTTTCGTTTTTGTCAAGGCAGCCCCCAAGCAGCTTTTCAACGTTTACTTCAAGTACTTCCGACAGTTCCCCCAGCAGTGAAACGTCCGGACAGCCCAGTCCACGCTCCCATTTGGAAACGGTTTTGTCACTGATGTTTATAGCGTCCGCAAGCTGTTTCTGGGTCATGCCTTTTTCTTTTCTCAGTTCAAGGATTATTTTTCCTGTTTTGCTGCAATCCATGTTTCTCACCCCTGTTTAAGTATATACCGTCCGGACGGAAAAATCAATAAACGCTCCGTAGAGTAGAAAAATTTCATTTTCAAATATTCGGGCGAGCAATGCTCGCCCCTACGATAGCGTAAAATGTGGATTTATCTGTAGGGGCGACCATTGGTCGCCCGTTATTTTGCAATTTGCAAACAAAAAGGCGGCTTAAAATCAAGCCGCCTAAAAAATTATTCACCTTTATAATAAGTCAGTTCAACGTCCTTGCCAACGAGATATTCATGAAGTAAAACAAGGTCGGCAACTTCAATAGTTCCGTTTCCGTTTGTGTCACTTGCTGATGCAGCAAGTAAGCCTTCTGTTAAACCGTCAGACTGAGAAATATTGAGGATAAGTGTTTCTCTCAGTGCAACAGCGTCAAAGACATTGACAACTCCATCTTCCTTAACATCCCCCGGTATGAAATCAATCTCAGGCTCTGTCGGAACGTCAGTCGGTGCTTCTGTAGTCGGTTCTGTTGCCGGAATGTCAAGTCCGTCTATGATTGCATAGTAAGCCGGCTTAGCTGTGAAGTCCTCATTAAAGAGAAGCGGACATCTGCTTGCTCTCCAGCTTTTATCGTCTGTTGTACCCCAGAATACTACCGCTGAAACGCTGTCAGCATACTTCACGCAAGCGTCCATTATGTCACTGTAAAGCTTAGCCTGAGTTTCAAAACCAGCCTCTGATGTATCGCTTGTTGTGATGTCAAGCTCTGTTATCTGAACGTCCAGTCCTGTTTCAGAAAATGCTTTCAGTGCCTTTTCATAGTCTGAGGCAGTCGGGAAACCAACGTCAAGGTGTGACTGCATACCGATACCGTCAATAAGACCCTTTTCCTTTAAGTCGTTAGCCATGTTGACGATAGCAGTTGTCTTTGCTGGCATATACTCGTTGAAGTCGTTGTAATAAAGCTTGCAGCCTTCCGGTGCATACTTTCTTGCATATTCAAAAGCCGGTTCGATAAATGAGTTGTCACCGAAAATCTTTACCCATGCAGAATTGTTTGAACCGCTTGAACCCTGTTCACCAGGCTGACGTGGCTTACCGTCATCAAGCCATGCCTCGTTTACAACGTCCCATGCGTAGAAGTCAACTGTCGGGTACTCAGCCTCCAGTGTTTCAAAAACATTCTTTATATAGTTTTCCATTCTCTTGAGCATTACTTCTTTTGTTACCCAGTCACCGTCGTCAGCAAAGTTTTCCTTGAAGAACCAGTCAGGAGTCTGGCTGTGCCATACAAGAACGTGTCCTCTTACGGAGATATTGTTGTCACGGCAGAAATCAAGAATCTCCCTTGCGCTCGCAATATCCACCTGCGGATTTGTTTCGTCACCCTGTGCGGCAAGTTCCTGACAAGCTGTTTTATCAAGAATAGACTCCGGTTTCAGTTCGTTTCCGGGAGTCAGGCTGTTGTAGTGCTTTTTAATAAGGTCCTGTGCGGACTTAGGTGCAAGCTCTGATGTTGTTACAGCGCCGCCTATTTTGAAATATGGAGAATAAACGTCTTTAAGCGACGGGATATCCTGCTGTATCTCATAGACAGGAGCAGTTGTGATCTGGAAATCGTCCACATAAATGTTAGCGCTGTCGCTGCATTCAAAGTAAATGTATGCATTTGTCACATTTTTCGGAACGCTGAATTTAACTTCTGAAATTTCAACCCAGTCCCCCTGTGAAACAGCTGATTTCAGATTTGAGAAATGTCTTGTACCCTCGGAATCGGTGTACTCCATGCTCATCTTTACATCATTATACCACGCTGCCTTTACCCATGCACCTGCGATATATTCAACACCTGGTTCAAGCATATTGTCAAGGAGCAGCTGCGGACCGTGCCAGCCTTTTGTTCTGTCGCTGCATTCAAGGCAGTTTGTACCGCCGTGTGCGTCTGTACTGACAACATTAAATGTTCCGATACCGTCTCTGCCTGTGAAATCGTTTGTACCGTCCTCGAAATCAGCAGAGTAAACAACTGTTGTCTGCGGTTCGCTGGATTCTGCCGCATAAACTGACGAATAATCAGCAGGAACAGCCATATTTATTGCCGGAAGCGCTGAACAAAGCATAACAGCACCGACGATACCGGCAAAAAGCTTTTTCTTCTTCATGGTTATGTGATCCTCCTATAAAATAATTTAAAATTTTATTTAAGGCAGCTTCGCCTTATTTTCTACTTTATATTATATCACGCCGAAAAAGTATTGTCAACCTATTGTACAAAAAAGCTGTAAAAACTATAATAAAAGTGATATTATTACATAAAAGCAGTGGCTGATGTATTTTTTATTTTACAAAATTCCTCTTGAATATTTTACAGATTTATGATATTATATAATAGTATTTTTATAAATTTTTGGAGGTACTATGTCAAGGGTAATAATAATCATTGCATTAATCGCAATGTCCGCTGTTTTTTCCGGTGCTGAAACGGCATTTTCAAGCGTAAACAAAATACGTCTTAAAAACTATGCCGCACAGGGCAACAAGCGTGCTGAAAAGGCACTTAAAATTGCAAATTCTTTTGATAACGCCCTTACGACTATCCTTATAGGAAACAACATCGTAAATATTCTTTCTACATCTATAAGTACTGTTTTGTTTACATCCCTTCTCGGTCCGGGTGGCGTCGGTGTTGCAACAGCGGTAATGACAGTGCTGGTACTTATTTTTGGTGAAATAACGCCTAAATCATACGCAAAAAGCCATGCTGAAAGCGTTTCACTGGTAATGGCTGAACCGCTGTGGATACTTATAAAGCTTTTAACGCCTGTTGTGGCTCTTTTCAGAATTCTGCAGAACGCAATGAAACCAAAGGAAGAACAGCCGACTGTTACCGAAGACGAACTTAAATACATGATTGAGGAAATTGAGGAACAGGGCGTCCTTGAAGAACAGGAAAGTGACCTTGTACGCTCTGCTCTGGAATTTGACGAAATAACAGTTGATGAAATACTTATACCGAGAGTAAATGTGGTTGCAGTTGAGAGAAACGAGGATTTCAGCAGAATAAAGGATATATTTCTTACAGAAATGTACTCCAGACTGCCTGTTTACGAAAAAAGTGTTGACAACATAATCGGTATCATCACAAACAAGAACTTTTTCCGACTTGTAAACGAGGGAAAAGAGGATATTTCAGAAATTATACAGGACGTAATACACCTTTCCGATTTAAAGCTTATCAGTGAGGCTTTAAAGGAAATGCAGAAAAACAAAATGCACATGGCAGTCGTCCTTGACCAGTACGGCGGCACAAAGGGCATTATAACACTGGAAGATATTATTGAAGAACTTGTCGGGGAGATTTACGACGAAAACGACGAGGTAATAGACACATTTGTCAAAACCGGCGAGAACGAATATGAGGTATCCGGAGAACTTAGCATAGGCGACCTGCTTGAAAATCTGGGACTGCCGGAAAACGAAATTGAAAGCTCCGGAAATACAGTCGGCGGCTGGGTAATGGAACTGCTGGGGCACGTTGCGGAAGAGGGCGAAACCGCTGAAAGCGGTGCATTCAGACTTACTGTGATTTCAGTTGAGGACAAAAAGATACAGAAAATCAGACTCGTTATTTCAACGGCAGACGAAGAAGAGGATTCAAAGGAATAACCCTACATTTTGCAGGAGGCAAAAATGAAAATTCCGGAATATGCGGTATCAGCAGTAAAACAGCTTGAACAAAACGGCTTTGAGGCATATTTTGCCGGCGGCTGTGTTCGTGACTGCATAATGAACATTCAGCCCCACGATTTTGACATCACCACAAATGCCCTGCCGGAGCAGATAAAAGCCGTGTTCAGCGGTTATAATGTTATCCCGACTGGTGAAAAGCACGGCACTATAACCGTTATCATTGACGGCCAACAGCTTGAGATCACCACATACCGCATTGACAGTAACTACACCGACAACCGTCACCCGGACAAAGTGGAATTTTCCTCATCACTTGCCGAGGACCTGAAACGCCGTGACTTTACTATAAACGCAATGGTTATGGATGCAGACGGCAATATAACCGACCTTTTCGGCGGCAGGGAGGATATAGAAAACGGCATTATAAGAGCAGTGGGAAACGCTGAAAAAAGGTTTAATGAAGACGCACTGAGAGTTATGCGTGCTCTGAGATTTGCCGCACGGCTTGGCTTTGAAATTGAGCCGGAAACAGCGGCGGCAGTTCACGAGTGCCGCAGTCTGCTGAAAAACATCTCTGCCGAAAGAATAAGAGAGGAATTTACAGGGCTTCTCTGCGGTGATTATCCCGACAGAATACTCCGCAGTTATCGTGATGTTATAGCTGTGTTCATTCCGGAAATAGTCCCCTGCTTTGAGTTTGAACAGCACAGCCCTTATCATAAATACGACGTGTGGGAGCATACCATTCATGCGGTAAAATCATGCAGGAACAAGGAAAAAATCAGAATTGCAATGTTTTTCCATGACATAGCCAAACCCGACTGTTTCAAGCAGGACGAAACTGGCAGAGGGCACTTTAAGGGTCACGCACCGAAAAGTGCCGAAAAAACCGCTGTAATCATGAAACGGCTGAAATTTCCCAACCGTATGACGGAGAACGTTACTACGCTTATAAGCCACCACAGTGACGAGCTGAACACCCGTTATGAACTTCGCAGGATAATCGGCGAAATCGGGGTGGAAAACGTGCTGGACCTGCTTGACGTACAGCGTGCAGACTCTCTTTCAAAGCAGGAATTTTGCCGTGAAAGGCTGAAAAAATCGGACGAGCAGGAGAAAACAGTCCGTGAAATCATTGAAAATCACGAGTGCGTCAGCATAAAGGACCTTGAAATTAATGGGTATGACCTCATGAACATTGGTTTCAGCGGAAAAGAAATAAAAGCCGTTCTTGGTAAACTGCTGGACGGCGTAATGAAAGATAATATCAAAAATGAGCGGTGCGAGTTGATTGATTGTGCCAAATCACTAACATTCAAATAAATTATTGTGCAAATTGACAATTTTCGCAAAAGGTATTGACATTTCTCCGGATTCGTAGTATAATAATTAAGCTGATTAAAGCGCTGGAGAGGTGTCCGAGTGGTTTAAGGAGCTGGTCTTGAAAACCAGTGATCTCGCAAGGGACCGTGGGTTCGAATCCCACCCTCTCCGCCATTTTTATATTATATATTGTTACCATGGAGAAGTACTCAAGTGGTGACGAGGCGCCCCTGCTAAGGGCGTAGGGTGGGAAACTGCCGCGAGGGTTCAAATCCCTCCTTCTCCGCCAGAATAAGCCTTGTATTTAGTGATATTTGCTAAATACAAGGCTTTTTTCTTTGCAATATAAGTGCATATCTGACAAAGATTTTCCTTATGTGCTGCTGTGTTTCAAAAAAGTTCACACGAAAGTTCACACGTTTCACACGAAATTACTTTTGGGTGGGCATATAAACATTTGTATATGAAGGAGGATTTTTTCATGAATAATCAAATGAAAGTAAGACAGGTATCATTTAATACTAAAGCAGAAATGCAGCAGCAGGAGGAAGATAGACCATATCATCATTTCATGGTAATCGACGGTAAAATTGTTGTTGAAATTCAATGCTGCAAACGCAATTCAAATCTAAGAATGACAAATGGAATATACACTGGTGCAAACGGAAAGAGCACCATACACAAGACGGTAAAAGAACTGGCAATGTTTATTATTGACAAGGTTCAGAAAATCGTTACTGATACCTTGAATGGCTCATCGGTTTCCTACAGGCTTTACTGTGAGCACAGAAAAAGTGTGTTTGGCGAAAAACATGAGTTTACCATAGATATCCCAGAAGAGAATCTGATAAGCAGGAATATAACCGGAATTATTGAGGAACAAGTCGGCGATGCTTTTGTTCCGTTTCCTCTGGCAACGAGTAAATCAGAGATAAATAGTCTGCTTTCAACATATATCATAGAATTTTATAATAGCGACAACAATAAAACAGACGATAATATTATATACGACCATAATGAATATGGGCTGTACATTGATTCTGATGGCAAGTATCAATTCAGGGAAAGAGTCAAATTTGAGTGTAAACAAACCGATGCACATATTTATGTGAAGGATTTCTATAGTCTTCTGCAATGTGATATGAAAACCGTTCTTTTGCTTTATTTTTTCTTCTTCTCAGCAGTTTTCAAAAGGTTTTTGGCTAGTGTTTATGCTGATGGAGAGAATGTACACTGCTGCAAGATGCTTCTTTCCAGAAATTTCAGCAGCAATAAGGATAAGGCATATCTTATGGCACTGGTAAATCCGTATTTTGATACAAACAGCATTACCAATCTCTCAGAACTAAAGCAAACCAAACTCCGTGATTCACTGAAAGAAAGCCTGTTCGACAGCGATCACAGTACAATTGTGGTTAATGACGATGCTGAAACAAGTGCTTATGCCGGAACGAACAATCTGAGAAAAATCAGGGAGCTTTCTGAGTATGTAGTGGAAAGAAAGCCTATATCCACCGGTAAAGACTTTGAACTTTTTGCTAAATGTAGTTGTGTGATTATCAGTGAAAGATGCCTTAATGAATTCACCAATGAAGTATATCGTGATTTTATTGAATTTAATGCGGATAATCTGAAAGTTTTGAAAGCAAAGTACAAGGCTGAGGAAATAAGAACCATAACACTTAAATTCAACAAGGTTTTGTCGTGGCATATTACAGATGTGATGAGTAACCCCAAAAACCGTGAGATACTTGTGAATAAAACAAATGATAAAATAAAATTTACTTTTCTGCATAATTTGATATTCACCTCGCATGAAACTGAACTCACATTGGATGCATTACTTCTGTTTGTTCAGCTGCTTGAAGATGTGTTTCTGAAATATGCCGATAGAGGTATTTTTCAATCCTGCAAAAATATCTTTAATGAACTTTGCAGTAAGCAATTTGAGTTTGAAAAGCTTGCTGAATCATCAGCAGTATCAGATAAGTTTACTGAACAGGTAAACGATTATGTGAAGAATAATGCTGTATTGAGAATTGAGGATTACAGTGTAAAGAACAAATCCAGTGTTTTTTATCATGAAACAGCGGGTGCATTGCTTTTCAGTCCTGTTACATTTTACAACTTGTTCTGGAATAAATATCTTATGAGCCAGGTGGATTTCCGTAAAAACCTTTATGAGCATGATATTTTGATAAGCAATATGGGAGAAAAGCTTATGTATCGTATGCCATCAGGTGACAGAAAAATCTGTATTGCTATAAGTATTGATTGTCTGAAACCCGAATCACTTAAAAGGCTCCCGTGTGAATCGGTTGAAACTACTGAATGGAATTTTGTCAATAAGGACTATAACATATGGATAGGCAATGACAAGGAAAACAATCCGATTTATTGGCCCGTTGACAAGGAAATCACGAACAAATTTGCGGTTGTTCTGGGAAATTCGGGGTATGGCAAAACCTACTGGACAACGTCGGTGCTTATCAAAGGACTTCATGACAGCGGTCACAATGTAATTATTATTGAAAACAATCTTATTCATAGCTACAGCAAAGAAGAACTTGGAAAAGCATTGCCTAAAGAGTACATAACTGCAAATTTCTGCTTTTATTCCGAATGGTCAAAAACAGTTAATCTCAGGGAGTACTCGACAGCAGAATCTATTCTTGAGTGTTTCAAGGCGAACAAAAACAAAGTTGTTATAATTGACAGTTATAAAAATGAAGAACTGAACGACTTTTTGACTCTTCTCATAAAATATCAGCAATCGTGCAAGGAATCGGACATGAAATTTGAAGATGTGTTCATGGTACTTGATGAAGCAGCGGCTGAGGATATTCAGAAAAACAAGGTGCTTACCACCATATACAATCAGGGTCGAAAGCTTGGTATAAGTATGATTACAATTCTTCAGTATTTCGCCGGCTGTAATTCCGAGAATTTCAGAAAAAAGATTTTCCAGGCAGCATTAAAGGTTACATTTAATCTGAATGATGCTACCGTTGGCAAATTCCTTAACGAATTCCCAAATTGTGACAAAACCCAGCTTAAAAAAGATATAGCTAATCTGAATCGTGGCGAGGCGGTAATCTGCGGCGAATTTGAGGATAAATCCGGTAAAATTAAAAAGAGGATTTTTTATAAGAATGCGTAATAGCTGAATATTACAGGAACTGCTGCACCGATAAAAGTGCAGCAGTTCTTATAAATTTGAAATATTTTCCCACAAATCTTTTGTCCTATAAACAGAATACCCCTCATAATAATAGCTGTGGTCAATACCTTTCATGTACATTTCACGGTCATGGATTTGGTCGGTAAGGGCATTTTTCAGAATGTACTTGATTTCAATATCCCTGATTGGGCTGCGTTCCATGGCAAGAAGATAGTCTTCCTTGTCAACCTTGCTCCAGTCCACTACCATTCCGAGTTCTTTTTTAAGGATATCGTCCAGCCAAATACGTGTGCTTCGTCCGTTTCCCTCACGAAATGGGTGTGCTATGTTCATTTCCACATATTTTTCTACGATTTCATCAAATGTTGACTGCGGCATCTTTTCTACATTCTGCAAAGCAGTTTCAAGGTACATTACTGGTGCAAAACGAAAATTACCCTTTGCAAGATTTACAGTTCTTATCTCTCCGGCAAAGTCATATATTTCAGAAAACAGGAACCTGTGAATCTCTTTCAAAGACTGTAAACTCCCAGCCGGAAGATTGTCCAACAGACCATTTTCAAAAAGTTGAACAGCTTTCTTTTTACTGATTTTCTCTTCCTGTCTTGCCAGTTCAGCGGAATCTGTAATACCTAACTTGTTTTGCAGTGCCATTGTCCGTACCTTCTTTCTTTGTTTCGCTATTATTAGTATAGCATAAAATTATTGTGGTTTCAATCGAAAGTTTGATGTGGTGAAATAAATAAGCATCCCCCGGCAAAGCCGGGGGTTTTTCCGTAAACGCCCCATAGGGGCTCAGAATACAAGCCACGCCTTGAAAGGCGTACCAACACGGATCGCATGCGGCTACGTTCTCCTGCGTGTTTGTTACTACTTACCCGTTGAACGGGTTGCTGTCATCCAGTGTCAATTGTCCTGCCATTCTGTCTTCTTCAAGCTGCCTTTTAATATAGTCCTCAATTGCCTTCGCATTTTTTCCGGCTGTATCTACGTAGTATCCTCTGCACCAGAATG
>JALEVO010000143.1 GCA_022788225.1 Oscillospiraceae bacterium
TGTTGAGGAAATATACGAAACCGCAAGAATAGAGGCAAGCGAAACCGAGAAAAACCAGTTTTTTGAACGTTATATAAAGACTATAAGACTTTCAGTTGATTTAAACGGAGTATTTACCCTGCATATCAATGACTAATAAAAACTCCCATGGTAACCCATGGGAGTTAGTTTTTTTATTCAGTATTTTCTGATGTTTCCTCCGTACTGCCGGAATTTTCTTCCGTTTCATTTTCAGGCTTATTCTCCGGTTCGTCCTCTTTGAGAACGCTTTCGTCCATTTCGCCTTTCATGAGCTTTTCAAAGTCCTCATCGTCGATTTTCTCATATTTCATAAGATACTTTGCAAGGAAATGCAGCTGGTCGATATGCTGTTCCAGCAGTTCCTTGGATTTTTCGTATCCCTCTTCAATGATTTCACGCATTTCAGCGTCAATTTCAGCTGCGACATTTTCAGAGTAGTTTCTTGAACTGTTAAAGTCACGTCCAAGGAAAACCTCGCTCTGGTCATTGCCGTAAACCATAGGTCCGAGCTTGTCACTGAAACCGTATTTTGTTACCATGTTTCTTGCAATACCAGTTGCTCTTTCAATATCGTTTGACGCACCTGTTGAAATATCTTCAAGGATAAGCTTCTCAGCAACACGTCCGCCCAAGAGAGTAACGATATTCTCCTTCATTTCAGTCTTGCTTACATAGGACTTGTCATGCTCCGGCAGTGACATTGTAAATCCGCCTGCCATTCCTCTCGGAATAATAGAAACCTGATGCACCTTGTCCTGTGTCGGACAATAGTAGGTACAAACGGCATGACCTGCCTCGTGATATGAAGTAAGCTTCTTTTCACGCTCTGTAACAACTCTTGACTTCTTTTCCGGACCTGCAATCACCTTGATTGTTGCCTCTTCAATATCTTCCTTGACAATAGCCTTTCTGTTGGCTCTCGCAGCAAGGAGTGACGCTTCGTTTACAAGGTTTTCAAGGTCCGCACCTGTAAAGCCCACAGTTGTCTTGGCAATGGTTTTAAGGTTAACGTCGGGGGCAAGAGGTTTGTTTTTAGTGTGAACTTTAAGAATCTCCTCACGTCCCTTGATATCCGGGTAGCCGACAACTATCTGTCTGTCAAAACGTCCCGGACGCAGCAGCGCAGGGTCGAGAATATCACGTCTGTTTGTAGCCGCAATTACGATTACGCTTTCGTTGCCTGTAAAGCCGTCCATTTCAACCAGCAGTTGGTTGAGTGTCTGCTCACGCTCATCATGTCCGCCGCCTAAGCCTGCACCTCTGTGACGTCCAACAGCGTCAATTTCATCAATAAAGATAATAGACGGAGCGTTTTTCTTTGCCTGTTCAAAGAGGTCACGCACTCTTGACGCACCCACACCGACAAACATTTCAACAAAGTCAGAACCGGATATCGGGAAGAACGGACAGCCTGCCTCGCCGGCAACAGCCTTTGCAAGAAGAGTCTTACCAGTACCCGGAGGACCTAACAGCAGAACACCCTTTGGTATTCTTGCACCGATTTCCGAATACTTCTTCGGATTTTTAAGGAAGTCAACAATTTCCTCCATTTCGTGCTTTTCTTCATCAGCGCCTGCAACATCAGCAAAAGTAACTTTCTTGCCGTTGTTCTGACCCTGATTCTTTATATTTGCCTTTCCGAATGAGGAATATTTTCCTCCGCCGCTTGTCTGCTTCATCATAAAGACAAACAGAGCCACGCCCAGAACAAGCAGCAGTACAGACGGAACAACAGAAATAAGCCATGAATTATCCTTTATTTTCTTGTAATCCTGACTTAACGGTTTATCCGGATGCAGCTTGTTGTATTCTGCTCTGTAATCATTTTCTTCAGAATCAGTATCACCAAGGAAAATGCTTACATTCGGCACCTCATACTTATACTCCTTGTCGTCATCAATAAGCTTGTACACAAGCTCTCCTGTTCCCAGATCAAGAGTATATTCACAAACCTTATATTCATCAAAGTTTTTTATAACCTCGGAATATTCTTTCTTTTCTCCCGAACTTAAAAGCTTAGGGAAAATAAACATGATTGCAATAATCAGTATCGCTGCAACAGCAGCATAGGCAGCAAGGCCCCTGTTCCTGTTAGGTGTCAATAAATTCACACTCCATTCTTTCTCTATGTATTACTGTATACCCCGATATAAGGCAGATTTCTGTATTCCTCGTCCAGATCCATTCCATAGCCTATTACGAATAAATCCGGTATTGTGAATCCGCAGTAATCCGGATCCAGTTTTTTGACACGCCTTGAGGGCTTGTCCAGAAGAGTACAGATTTCAAGTGACGCAGGATTTCGCTTCTCAAGCATATTTTTAAGCTCATAAAGCGTGTTGCCCGTATCAATTATATCCTCAACAATAACGGCATATCTGCCGCCTATATCACAGGTCAGGTCTTTGAGTATCTTTACCTCTCCCGAACTGACCGTATTACTATTATAGCTTGAAACAGCCATAAAGTCAATTTCACAGGGAATTTTTATTTTTCTCAGCAGGTCGGCGAAAAACATCACCGAGCCTTTAAGGGGACAGATAAACAGCGGATTCTTTCCCCTGTACTTTTCAGTCAGCAAACTTCCCAGCTGTTCAACACGCTCTGCAATTTCAGATTCGGATATCAGAACTCTTTCCACATTATGCTCAGGCATTTACTCCACATCCTTTACTGTAATATACAGACTTTTCTTCGTATTGCCATCCGGCTTTACCCTGTCTGCCGCCCCTATATTTTCAATAAAAATAACTCCCTCATCATCAGCAAGAAAATGAATAAAGGGTCTCATATCCGCCCTCACATTTTCATTAAGAAGTTTTTTTACCGATGATGTAAAGTTTCTCCCTGAAAGTCTGATTCTGTCGCCGTTATTACGGCTTCTCAGAACAATATCGCCGCACACCTTGTCAGTATCTATTATACCTCCGCCGCCGTCTTTTATTTCAGCAAAAACTGTCTTATGAGAAAATATACTGTTTTCTCCGCAGCGAAGCTTAACAGGCTGTATTTCAGTTTTCTCCGGCATTCGCAGAATAGTCAGGGTATGTTTTCTGCACACTGCATAAACGCCGTCAGAAATATTTATTTTTCCACCCATATCAAGTATACCGTTTATGGCATTGATTTTTTCTGCGCTGACAGGCAGGGAGTTTTCCTTCAGAAAAAGTGAAATACATCTTTTTCTGATAACGGTATCATATTTTTCAAGTCCGCATAGTGCGCCGTTATCAATACATATATTATAAGCTGTTTTTACAGAATTTTCAATAAAAATATTCTCTTCAGAAAATATTTTCAGTTCTGCACAAAAAGTTTTATAAAAACCGCTGTTAATTCTCAATATTTCCGGTATTATATTGTGTCTTATCCTGTTTCTGGTATAATCATTATCCAGATTTGTTGAATCAGTGACAAAATCCTGTCCGGTTTCTTTAAGATAATTTTCAACGTCCTGCCTTGTAACATCAATAAGCGGACGGATTATATTACCCCTCACAGGCGGTATTCCGCACATACCTTTCAGACCTGTCCCTCTCGCAAGGTTCAGCAGGACTGTTTCAGCGTTGTCCGATGCTGTATGGGCAGTTGCTGTAAGACCAGCCCCGGAGTGTTCCGCAAAGACTGAATATCTCACATTCCTTGCCGCTTCCTCCAGCGACTGCTTTTTTTCGGCGGCAATTGCAGGAACATCTATCCTTTTTACAGTCAGTTCAACGCCAAGCCTTTCGCACAGCTTGCGGCAGAATTGTTCATCTCTGTCTGCCTCTTCTCCTCTTATGCAGTGGTTTACATGGACTGCGTCAAGCTTTAAATTATACCTGTCCTTTAAGTCATTCAGCACAAGCAGCAGACAAACGCTGTCCGCACCGCCGGAAAGAGCCGCTGTCACACGCTCTCCGCCTTTGAGCATACCATAAGTTTCAATGGTACTGATAATTTTTTCAGTCAAGCCTTATCCCTCCGGATTGCTGTCAAAATCAGCATTTGAAAAGCGGGTAAACTGACCGTCCCAGATAAGCTTTATTGTACCCGTGTCACCGTGACGGTTTTTTGCCACAATACATTCCGAAATATTCGGTTCTGTACTTTCCTTATTATAGTATGCGTCACGGTATAAAAACATAACAATATCGGCGTCCTGCTCGATAGAGCCTGATTCTCTCAGGTCGGACATAAGCGGACGCTTGTCAGGACGTCCCTCAACGCCACGGTTTAACTGCGAAAGCAGAATAACCGGAATATCCAGTTCCTTTGCCATAATTTTCAGATTTCTTGTAATCTCAGAAATTCTCAGAACCTGATTTTCAGACTTGACCGTTGATTCCATAAGCTGTAAATAGTCAATAACCACAAGTCCAATATTTTTCATACGGCGCAGTTTTGCTTTTATCTGAGGAACATTTGTACCCGGTGTATCATCAAGATAAAGGGGCAGTCCGCAGAGAACGTCGGCACTTGTAGCAAGCCTTACCCAGTCATCATCTGAAAGATGGCCGCTTCTCAGCTTGTTTGAATCAACCAGTGCCTCAGTTGAAAGCATTCTTGTTGCAAGCTGCTCCTTTGACATTTCAAGTGAAAAAACTGCAACGTCCTTTTCAGAACGCCTTGCAACATTTGTTGCAATATTAAGGGCAAATGAGGTTTTACCCATACCGGGACGTGCCGCAAGAATTATAAGGTCAGATCTGTTAAGACCCGTTGTAATTGAGTCAAGCATGGTAAATCCGGTCCTTGCACCAAGGTATTTGTCCTTGTCAGGACCGGAAATCTTCTGTAATCTGTCCCACGATTCAAAAATAACATCGCTTATAGGAGCCAGACCCTTTACATCTCTGCCCTGTCTTATATCATAAATTTTCTGTTCCGCAGAATCAAGCATTACCTGCGCACTGCTCTGTCCCAGAGATATTTCATGAAGCAGTTCTCTTGCAACAAGTGCAAGACTTCTTACATAAAATTTCTCCGCACATATCTGACAATAGCTTTCAATATTTGCAACGGACGGCACCATGTTAACCAGCATTGCAAGATAATTTCTTCCTTCCTGGGCCGTTTCAAAAATATTTTCCTTTACAGCTTCGTCCAGAACCGTTATAATATCCGACTTGATACCGGACGTGAACATTCTCAGCATAATATTGAAAAGCTTTCTGTGTTGTTCATTGTAAAAGCAGTCAGGCTTTACCTTTTCCAGTACAGTTGAAATAACCGACTGGTCAATGAGTATTGCCCCCAGAATAGTCTGTTCTGCTTCAAGGCTGTAAGGCATTTCCTTATCGGAAAAATCAGGATAATCCATAGTAATCTCCTAAAACATTGATGAGGCAGCCAAAATGACTGCCTTATCCGAACTTACTCTTCAACAACTTCAATTGAAACCTTTGCATTAACACCGTTATAAAGCTTGATATCAGCCTCGTATGTACCAAAATTCTTTATATCGCTTTTAAGAGAAATCTTCTTCTTTTCGATTTTTTTGCCGAACTGCTTTTCGATAAGTTCCGCAATAGTACCTGTTGTTACAGAGCCGAAAAGCTTTCCGTTTGAGCCTGCCTTTGCCGGTGCAACAACTTTTTTGCCGTCTATGGCAGCCTTTATCTCCTCTGCATTCTGCTTTTCAACGTCCTTTTTGTGCTGTTCGGACGCTTTCTGACCATCCAGCAGATTCATGTTTTTAGCAGTTGCTTCAACAGCAAGTCCCTTTCCTATAAGAAAATTTCTTGCGTAGCCGTCGGCAACATTTTTAACTTCGCCCTTTTTGCCGGAACCTTTAACGTCCTGTAAAAAAATAACCTTCATTTTTGTTTACTTCCTTTCTATTCCTGATTAATAGCACCAATTAACATTTCCTTTGCTGTCTGTTCAGATACGTTTTTAAGCTGTGCCGCAGCCATAGTCTGGTGACCGCCGCCGCCCAGTCTTTCCATTATTATCTGAACATTCATAACTCCCAGTGACCTTGCGGAAATGTTCACAACGTCACCGGTCTTGTATATAACAAATGATGCGTCCACTCCCTTTATTCCCAGCAGTTCATCTGCCGCCTGAGGAGCAACTATCCTTATATCATCAGTTTCATTTTCTGCTGCCGCAACAGCACAGCGGTCGAATATTTCCGCTGATGCAATAAGCTTTGATTTGCGCTTGTAAGCCTCGAATGAACTTGAAAACAGTCCTTTGACGCTTACTGTATCAGCACCGTTTTTCCTTAGATATGCCGCCGCTTCAAAGGTTCTGACGCCTGTTTTCATAACGAAATTTTTAGTGTCAAGCATAATTCCGGCTAACAAAGCCTCGGCATAAACCTGCGGAAGTACGTTTACATTTTTGAAATACTGTATAACTTCCGTTACCATTTCAGACGCCGATGAAGAATACGGTTCGTGGTAGAAAATAACTGCGTCATCTATAAAGTCAACGGACTTTCTGTGGTGGTCAATAACCACCTTGTGGTGTGCCATTTCATAGAGTTCACGGCTTTCCACAAGCTGGGCATTATGGGTATCAACGATTATAAGCAGACTGTTTTCCGTAAAGGATTCTATCGCCTGTTCCGGAGTAAGCAGCAGGTCTATCACCTCACTGCGCAGCTTTTCCACAAGTTCAGACGCAAGATTCTGATGAGGGTCAACTACATAATAAGCCTCTCCCCCAGCCTGTCGTATAGCGCCTGCCAGACCTGCACCGGAGCCAACAGCGTCAAGGTCAGCAAATCTGTGTCCCATAATATAAACATTATCGCTGTTATGTACAAGCTCCTGAATAGCATTTGAAATAATGCGTGACTTAGCCCTCGACTTCTTTTCAACGCCCTTTGCAACACCACCGAAAAATCTGAAACCGTTTTCCGTCTTTACAGCCGCCTGGTCGCCCCCTCGTCCCAGACACATATCAAGTGCCTGCTTTGCAAAGGACTCACTTTCCTCAAGGGTCGACGCACCTCTTCCCACACCTATGGAAAGAGTGATATTACTGCTCTTTTCTCCTACGGATATATTTCTTGCCTGATCAAGTATCTCAAATTTCGACTGAATAATCTTATTCAGGTGCTGTTCTTCCATTACAGCAATAAACTTGTCGTTGCCAAGCTTTCGCAAAACTCCCGTTGTCTGTGACATGAATTTTTCAAGCATGGTTTCAATTTCAGCGGCAACCTGTGCCTTTTCGCTCTCCTTGAAATTCTGCAGTACATCCTCATAATTGTCTATCATAAGCAGCAGTACAGACGGACGGGTCCGCTTGTATTTGCTGAAAAGTTCTGCAAATTCGGTAATATCCGTAAATGTAAGGAAAATAAGCTTCTGCTCGCCTCTCTGGGTAATGACAGTACTTACCTTATATGACCTTTCATTGTAGTTTACAGTTACCTCACCGTTTATCATAAGAGCCTTCATGTCAATATCAGCTATTTTATAAAGTTCCGTACCAAAAGCTTCATATTCCGGAATTATCTGCGTACTGAACGCCTGATTGCACCACAGAACTCTGAAATTCTCGTCAACGATAACAGACGGGGTGTCAAAATAATACAGCACCTCGTTTTCCGCTGTTCCCACCGATTCATTAAGCCTTGCAATAAATCTGAGGGAATTTTTTTCCGCAATAATAAGTTCCATAAGCATAATAGCCGCAAAAACGGCAGCCGGTGCAACAACTGCGGCAAACTTCAGAACGTCATACTTATAAAGCATAACAGCCGCAGCCACACTTGTCAGCACAAGCATTACAGCCGAAAATATGAATAAATACGGATATCTTTTTTTCAACGGGTTTTCACCTCCGAAGGACAGTACGCAGAAAATACAATCAGATTTCCATGATGATAGGCAGTATCATAGGACTGCGTTTTGTCTTTTCATATATATAGTCAGACAATGCATCTCTAAGCTTTGTCTTTATAGAATTCCATTCTCTGAAATCCTGCATTGAACAGGTTGCAAGAGTAGACGCCAAAAGATGACGTGCATTGTCAATAAGTTCCTCGGATTCTCTCACATAGACAAATCCTCTTGATATGATTTCCGGTCCGGAAACAACAGTATTGCTTGCCTTTTCGATTCCCACTACAACTATGATAAGACCGTCCTGTGCAAGATGCTTTCTGTCACGCAGAACGATGGAACCAACGTCGCCTACACCAAGACCGTCAACTAAGACTTTTCCGGCAGGAACCTGTGAAACAATGTTCATCTTAACGCCGTCCGTTTCAATTACATTGCCTATCTCGCCGATAATTACGTTTTCCTTTGGCATTCCCAGTTCTCTTGCAAGCTCGGCGTGTTTTTTCAGATGCTTGTATTCGCCGTGTACTGGAATAAAGAACTTCGGCTTTGTCAGTGCCTGAATAAGCTTTAATTCTTCCTGGCAGGCATGACCGGAAACGTGTACCTCATACATAGCCTCGTAAACAACCTCTGCTCCCGATTTCATAAGCTCATTTACAACCTTTGTAACAAACTTTTCATTTCCCGGAATAGGTGTTGCAGAAATGATAATGAAGTCCATAGGGGTGATGTTTACCTTTTTATGGTCGTTCATTGCCATTCTTGTAAGTGCAGACATAGGTTCGCCCTGACTTCCGGTCGTGATAAGGATAATTTCAGAGCTGTCATATCTGTTCATCATATCTATATCAATGATGATTCCCTTAGGAACATCAAGATAGCCCAGTTCAATGGCAGTGGTGATAACGTTAATCATACTGCGTCCGAAAATTGCGACTTTTCTGCCGTATTTCACAGCGCAGTTGACTATCTGCTGAATACGGTGAATATTTGAGGAGAATGTGGCAATGATAATTCTTTTGCCCTCTGCCTTTGTAAACAGCTTTTCAAAGGATTCCCCGACTTTTCTCTCAGACTGTGTATAACCCGGTCTTTCAGCATTTGTAGAGTCCGCCATAAGTGCTAAAACACCCTTGCTGCCCAGTTCGCCGAATCTTGTAAGGTCGATTATCTCGCCATTTATAGGACTGTAATCTATTTTGAAGTCACCTGTATGGACGATAATTCCGGCAGGAGTATGGACTGCCATTCCAACAGCGTCCGGAATAGAGTGGTTAACTCTGATAAACTCAACTGCCATACAGCCCATTTTTACAGTTTTTCTGTGTGCCACAACATTCAGGTTTACCTTTCCTGAAAGACCGTGTTCCTTGAGCTTGCCCTCAACAAGTCCCAGAGTAAGCTTTGTGCCGTAGACCGGAACGTTTATCTTTTTAAGCAGGTAAGCAAGTCCGCCTATATGGTCCTCGTGACCGTGAGTCAGTACAATACCCCTTAACTTTTCCTTATTTCTCTCAACATATGTGAAATCAGGTATTACAATATCAACGCCCGGCATTTCCGTATCAGGGAAAGCAAGTCCGCAGTCGATAATAAACATATCGTTGGAACACTCGATAACCGTCATGTTCTTTCCGATTTCGTTAAGACCGCCCAGAGGTATTATCCTTACAGGAGTTCTTCTCTGCTCTCTGGGTTCTCTTTTCGGGCGTGGGGCAGGAGTTTTCTTCACGACTGCTGCCGGAAGAGTACTTCTGTTCTGCGCAGAGGACGCAGGTGCACTTTTCCTCCCAAAAATTTTTTTCCTGTTATCCTGATTGTTTCTGGTTGAATTATTTTCCACTTTTTAACCTCGCTTTTCTTTACCGGAGCAGTTATCAGAAAACTTCATTAAATTTAAAAATAATTATTCCTATTATAAATATTAGTAACATATAATAACAGTGAATAAAGTGAATTTACCGCAATAAAGCAATTTTCGTACACAGTACTGCGTAATTAAAGTATTGAGAATAAATGAGCTGCTGCGGGCAGATCCGCAAAAATATGCAGATGCCCTTTCCGGTTTAAATTATGTACTTCTTCTTATGGTGAAACTTTTTTACGAATCCTTTGAAAATTTCCGGGTCATATAAAACGATCGTGACCCTCTCACAAAGACTTCTTCAGCGTGTTTCCGCCAAAACAGGCTGTGACCGCACAAATTTAACGGTATCTGTGCGGTGCCGCCATATATTTCAGGAAGACGCCGCTTCCTTAAAATCAAAAATAGTCTGATATGCGTTCATATCTTTTCAAATCAGATAAATATACACTTTAATTATACGTCACCCTGCCGTAAATGTCAAGCAATTTTTATTTTTCCTCTTCACCCCGTTTTATCCTGTCCTCAATTTCGCCGCAAAGCTCGGCCGCCGTTTCCATTGAGCGTGCCTCTACGCTGAGCCACAGTCCACGCCCGGAAACAGAGGGCTTTACTATTACACGGCTTTTGCTGTCCGAAAAGGCAGTGCCGTCCGGCGTTGACCTGCCCTCCCAGTGATTCATGACATTGCGTATCCTGTGACCGTCCGCATTGACAAAGCGTTTTGCCGTATAAAACTCCGGCAGTTCCGAAACCGCCTCTTTAAGGGTTATATTTCTCTCGCAGAGTATACCTATCACCTTTGCGGCAAGGAAAAATCCGTCCAGAGTGAAATTCTGCTCTTTAGCAAGCTTTCTGGCAATTCTGTCAGCCTCGCCGTCACCTGACAAAAAGTAACGGTAAATATGCCTGCCCTTTGACCTTGCAAACTCCTCCGCAGCAAATGTGAAATCAAATGGCAGTGCAACATCACGCCCCTTTGAAAACAGGTCGTTGCAGCAGATGAAAATCAGCTTTTCATAGGTAACAAAACCGCTTTTTTCCGAATAAAGCGCCGACTTTGTTCCGTCCGGACTGATTTGCAGTACAAGTTCTTTCTTGCCTTTCCTGTCAAACATTATCTGATTGCAGACCGGAGAAGACGAGCTTATTCTTATGCTGTAAGGACAGTTTTCCGGAATAATCCCCTCAATATGCTGCCTGTATATTTCACGGAAGCCTGCACCATCCGCAAATGTACCCTCCTGAACCTTTGATTCCGGGGTCTTTCTCAATGAAAGTGCGGATGAAATCAGCTTTTCTCTGGCAGAAGAAAGAGGAAGTCCGCCACGCTCTTTCAGTTCAAGCTTTGTCAGCGGTTCGTCCTTTATATAAATGCAAAGGTCGCATTTGGCAAGCCTTGACGCAAAAAACAGTTCTGTTTCAAGACATCTTCCCAGTGTGATAACGCTTTTGCCGCCGGAAAGAATACCGGAAATAACGCTTAGTTCAGCCGCTCTGTCCTCACCGCTGCGGCCTATGATTATCCTGTCAGCTGACTGTGCCGCAGCAATTCCCGAAAAGACTGCCTCAGACGGCATAAAGCCGCCTGTAATCTGTCCCTCTCTCAACACTGCTCTCATTTTTATTTCTCCTTTCGGACATTACATTCTGAAAGAAGTATTGACATTTTAAGGCTGTTTATGCAAAACAGTTTTCCCTTTTATGCGGACTGTCCTGACCTCATTTCTAAGCAGGATAAGCCCCGTCAGATTAGGGAACGCCATAAGACCGTTAAAAATATCCGAAACTGTCCAGACGTCCTCCAGCCGGGCAATTGCCCCAATAAATACAAATACAAGAAAAATCAGCTTGTAAAACGGTATACCCGCATCTCCGAAAATATATGTTACTGCACACTCTCCGCAGTAAAACCAGCCGATAATGGTTGCAAAGGCAAAAAGTGATACCGCCGCCGTTATAAAATACGGCGCAAATTCACCCGTTTCCTTTCCGAAAGCCTCGGTCACAAGCATAACTCCGTCACTGCCACTGCCCATAACTCCGGTGGTGAGTATGACAAGGGCTGTCAGCGTACAGCAGACTATCGTGTCGGCAAAAACCTCGAAAACCGCCCACATTCCCTGCTGTTCGGGGTCACGGCAGTCGGCTGATGAATGCAAAACGGCTGAACTGCCAAGTCCGGCTTCATTTGAAAATACTCCTCTTCTGAGTCCGGCATTTATGCTCCGGCTTATAACTGCTCCGCTTATTCCGCCGCCGACTGAGCGTATTCCGAAAGCACCTCTGAATATTTCCGAAAAAGCCGCCGGAATTTTCTCGTAGTTACACACAATAACAAACACTGCCGCACCTATGTAAGCCACCGACAGAACCGGTATCAGAATCTGCGTAACAGAGCCTATTCTTTTGATTCCGCCTGAAATTATCACTCCGCATATCAAGGCAGCTGCCGCACCTGTTGCCGCCGGTGATATTCCGAAACAGCCCTCAAGGGAGGAGGATATGGAGTTTACCTGTGTCATATTGCCCATTCCCAGCGCCGCAAGGGCACAGCATACCGCAAACATAACCGCCAGTCCCTTTTTCCCTGCACCATATTCAAGGTACGCCATAGGGCCGCCGTACCACTTTCCGTTGATTCTGCGGCGGTAAACAGTACCCAGATAGTTTTCACCATAAACAAGAGCCATTCCCATTAAGGCTGAAACCCACATCCAGAAAATCGCTCCTGCTCCCCCTATTGTAAGGGCAGTTGCAACGCCGGCAATGTTGCCTGTACCCATAGCGGCGGCAAGGGCGGCAGATACCGCCTGAAACTGCGAGATACTCCCCTTTTCGCTGCACTGTGTACGGCTTTTGTCATGAAAAAGCGAGAAAAATGTACATTTCAGAATTTTCGGGAATTTTACTATCTGAAAAAATCCCAGACGGACAGTATAAATCAGACCCGTCCCAAGAAGAAGAAAAAGCAGAGGC
Organism: Oscillospiraceae bacterium; assembly: GCA_022788225.1. Classification (GTDB taxonomy): domain Bacteria; phylum Bacillota; class Clostridia; order Oscillospirales; family Ruminococcaceae; genus Porcipelethomonas. The sequence continues at coordinate 12,652 of JALEVO010000143.1, forward strand.
TTTCCCCATACAATATTATTTATAATATCCGGCATTATTTTTTCCACCTCTTGAATTCACTGTCAGGTTTGTGTTATAATAAAGGTAATACCGCACAATTATTGTCGTGCAGATGCGAAGTCAGATTTTTCGTCAGATTGCATAAAAAGCTCGCAGGCATACTGGCGTATGTCAAGAGATTTTTATGTGATATGACGGAAAATCTGCAAGCAAATGTGCGGCAAAGGCGACAGCCGCTAATTGTGCGGTGTTGCCTAAAGTCAAACAGCCTGCAAAGGAGGAAAAAATGAAAGAATACAAATCGGACAAAAACTGTCTTAACATACTCAGACTTACCATAATTATCGTTACATTACTGATTATGATTCTGTGTGCATACTTTCTCTCCTTTATTCCAAAGCTTATGATTTTACTTAACATATTATTCTTTGCCGCCGGATTTTTCCTTGTGGTCATATATCTTCCGGTGTATTTCAAAAATCTCCGTTACTACGTTATTGACAATGACAAAATCGTTAAGGAAAGCGGTTTCTTTTTTAAAAAAAAGCAGATTATATCTATTGACAGGATACAGTACACCACATCAGTTTCAACGCCGTTCAACAAGTTTACCGGTCTTAACTTTCTGGTACTTTATGCCTATGGCGGACTTATGACAATCATGTTTCTGAATAAAAATGATTTTGAAGAACTAAGCTTCAGATTCAGAAAGTGAGGGGAAAATGTATCACGAACACCCTCTTAAAATACTCAAAACCGCATCAAAAAACATCTGGCTGCTGATTTTCCCTCTGCTAAGAGGTATTAAAACCATGCACCTTGACTTTGATGTTTTCTACAACTGGATAAAAGGCGCATGGTTTGATATTCTTGTTATCCTTGTGATTATCGGCTACGGATATCTCCACTGGATAAATACATGGCTGAGATTCGGAGAAAATGATATCACTCTTATCAGCGGAATTTTTATAAAAAGAGAAACAACGATTCCCTATGAAAATATTTCTGCCCTGACTGCCGAACACTCATTTTTTCTGCGTCCCTTCAAGGCAGTCCGACTGAAGATAAATACCTGCGGAGGCAATTTCAGCAGTTCTGATATGTCACTGCTCATGCACAGAAATGAACTAAAGGAAGTACATCACAAAATGATGACTCCTCATGCAAAAAAGAAAAAGAATTTTAAATTACACCCAAAGTTTTTATCAATACTCTTTTTTTCATTTGTGTTTTCAAGCAGTTTCTCTGGTGCATTCTATATTGCAGCACTCTTTTTCCAGCTCGGAAAAGTCTCCAAAGATCTGCTTGAACACGAACTGAAAGACGCCCTGAATCAGCTTACAAGCGAAGTTTCCTCCAAATTTGCACTCAGTATTGCACCGGCTGCAATACTGGTCAGCATACTGATTATTTCCACATGGCTGATATCCTTTGTTTTAAACATATTACGCTATACAGGATTTTCCATGAAAAAGTATAAAAACTCGCTGCAGATAAAAATGGGGGCTGTTACCAAAAGGCATTTTTATATTGTACCGCATAAAATCAATTACATTGATATGCGTCAGAATATTATTATGAAAATATTCAAAAAGACTTCCCTTAACATCAACTGCTCCGGATACGGAAACGAGAAAAACGAACTGCCGGTTCTTCTTCCGATACTTAATATGCGTCAGGCAAACAACGCACTTGATATTCTTGATTTTGGCAAAAGAATAGGAAAGCGTTCTGTAAAGGCAAACAGATCGGCTGTTATGACTTTTCTTGGTCTGCCGTTCTGCTTCTGCATCGGAATACCCACAGCCGCAGCAGTTATTATACACTTTTTCCCGTCTTTTTCAGAACTCGTAATTCCTTTTGCAGTTATGGCTGAAATACCGTCAGTCTGGATGATTATAGTAAAAATTCACGCTCTTTTAAATACCGGACTTTCCATTGAGGACAACTTTATCTGCATCAGATATTCAAGATTTTTCGCATTCCACACAGTTTTAGCAGACAGAAAAAAGCTTGTAAAGACACAGATAATACAAAATCCAATACAAAAAAAGCTTGGCAGATGCCGTCTGGACTTCTATTTCAATTCCGAAATGCCTAAGAAAAACAAGCTGCACGGTATTAATTTAAAAGACGCTGAAAAAATTCTGAAAATACTTGAAATGAATAAATAAGCTGTCCGGCAGGACAGCTTATTTTTGTATCGTTTTGTTATACCGCATTTTTCAGTTTACTTTCAATATTTATTCTCCTGTTCACAGAAAAATGTCGTTTAACAGCTGCGGCTATAACCTTTGCAGAATATGCGGCAGTTATAATGAACATCGGGGAAAAGTTTACAAGATACCTTGAACGGGTTTCCCAGATAAGGAAAAAGAAATATACTCCGCAGATAACTATTTTAAGAAAAATCTCCTTTCCCTGTCTTTCAGCCACAGCACCGCTTATAAACGAGAACAGAATCATAAGCAGCAGCATGCACTGATATACCGAGCACAAAAACTTGAATACATCTGATTTTGCCACAAAGCTTTTGAAAACGTTGGTTTCTTTGCAGTGCCTGAGGTAATATCCTATAAAATACGTTCCGTCGCCCCATGTATATGAAACCTTTTTGGCAATATGCCTTATCATTCCGGTTACGCCGTAATCTGCTATCCTGTTTTTTATTTCATTTATATCAGCCGCTTTTTTCTGCTCATAGTTTCCGCTGTTTACAGTAAACCAGAAGTCCTCACTGTAAAATCCTCCCCTGTCATGAAGTCCCATCATTACCCAGTGTTCAGGAGGAAACTGAATTTCTTCAAGTTCACTTTCATCAGCAATATCAAAGCTTTTTATAAACCCGCTGCAGACAGCTGATGACACAATTATTCCCGCAAGCAGTATACACAGCGTTTTCAGATACGCTTTTCTGTTGGTCTTTGAACAGGTCACAGCAAGGTAAAGCAGAAAAGCCGGCAGGAGAATTATCACATTTCCCTTTATCATAAATCCGGCAACAAGCAGGAATCCACTGAAAATCAGCTGTGGTATTTTAGTTTTCAGCTTGGGATTTTCAATTCCGCAAAGGAAAAGATATATTGAACCCATTGCAAATGGCATACTCATTGAATCGGTGTAAAAATAAGATGTGTATGTGTAAAATACAGAAAATCCGGCACCGATTACAGCACAGAAAAGAGGTGTGAATTTATCCCTGAAAAGCTTTCCGGCTATGAAATACATCAGAATGTATGAAATATGAAGTCCAATAGTATTTATTAAAACCGGTACTGTCAGCGGCATACTGTCTGAAATTTTTCCGCAGGCGGAATATACCAGCGAAAGTATCACCAGCAATGCCTGATTATTGGTATATCTTGCAAAATAATTATTATGTCTTTCCGGCAGATGATTATAAAGGTCTGCCTTGTCCCACGTCTGACAAAAATCCCTTGCCGCACGGTCTACATAGCCAAGGTCGGAGATTGGCGTAAATTTCAGTGCAAATGCGGATATTACCTGAATTATCAGAACTGCTCCGGCAATACAGAAAAAAATCCGGTCAATTTCCTTTCGTGTCATTCTGAAAGTCTTTTCACGCATGAAACCATAAAGCCACACAATTCCTGCCGTAAAAAGCAGTCCGCAGATAATAACAAGAGTTATCGCAGCGTCAGAATATTTTACATAGCCCCTTGCAATTACACTTATTATTGTAAAGCCGAATATCACGGCAAATATGCCCTGTACCCCTTTGCTGATCCTTTCCAATTTTGTTTTCCCCTTTCTGTGTTTCTTCAGATTAATCCTTGCCAGTTGAAGAAATTATATACTAAAAGTAATATTTTTATATTCTTTATTTTATTAATATTATAAAACAAAAGCTTTGAAAAGTAAATTGACAAACTGACAGATAAATGATTAAAAATCATGACATCTATTGTGTATTATCACAGCTAATACACTTAAATACTATTGACTTAAATCAGCATATTTGATATAATGATATAAATATTAGATTGTGTCTTATGACCATAATAATTACTGATTTTAAGTGAGATTAAATAAATGAAAAATAATGAACAATATAAAAGAATCATATCATTTTTCTCCAGTATGGTTCTGCTCGTATGCCTTGCCGGAGTATTCATTTATATATGGTATGAATATTACAGTGACGCAATAGTACTGCCGTTTTACAGACGAGGCAACTGGGTAGTAATCTTTATCTACATGATACTGACGCTGCTTTTCTTCAAAGCCTACGGCGGTCTGAAAATGGGATATCTGAAACGCTCGGATATGCTTTATTCGCAATCCATATCAATGGTGGCGGTAAATATCATAACCTACTTTCAGATAAGCGTTATCGGACGTGATTTCATGAAGGTCATTCCTATGATTTACATGACTCTTGCCGACCTTGTTATAATTGCCGGCTGGATTTTCTGCAATAACCGTATTTACCTGAAGCTTTATCCTCCGAGAAAGCTCATAATAATTTACGGCAGTCAGAATGCCGCAACCCTCACAAACAAAATGAGCCAGCGTGAAGACAAGTATATGATATGCGAATCTGTCAGCATAAAAGAGGATTTTGCCAAGATAAAGGCAGAAATTGGAAAATATGACGGCGTTATAATATGTGATATCAGCGGTCAGCTGAGAAATGATATTATAAAATACTGCTTTGAGCAGTCAAAAAGAATATATATTTCTCCGAAAATTTCCGATATTATAATAAGAGGCGGAGAAGATATCAGACTCTTTGATTCCCCGTTGCTTTTATGCCGAAATGAGGGACTTTCCTTCGACCAGAGATTGTTCAAGAGAATTTTTGACATTGTTTTCTCTGTTGCGGGACTGATTGCTCTTTCCCCCATCATGCTGATTATTGCTATTGCAATTAAAATAGACGACGGCGGTTCAATACTCTATAAGCAGAAAAGACTTACTATCGGCGGAAAGGAATTTTATGTCTATAAATTCCGGAGCATGATACAGAATGCCGAAAAGAACGGTGTTCCTATGCTGGCAACTACCTCCGATTCAAGAATTACAAGAGTCGGCAGATTTTTAAGGAAATGCCGTCTTGACGAAATACCCCAGCTTATAAATATCCTCAAAGGTGATATGTCAGTTGTGGGGCCTCGTCCGGAGCGTCCGGAGCTTACTGAAAAATATGAAAAGGAAATGCCGGAATTCCGCTACAGGCTTAAAGTCAAGGCAGGTCTTACAGGCTATGCACAGGTAACAGGAGTTTATGACACTTCCCCTTATGACAAACTGAAAATGGACCTTATGTATATTGAACGATATTCCATGGTCATGGATCTGCGTTTGATTCTTATGACTGTAAAAACAATGATTTTCCCCGGGAAAATGAATTCAGACGAAAAGTAACATGGCAATAGTATTGCCGCAGACATTTTGCAGAAGGTGAACAAAATGAAAGGAACAGAAGACCTGAAAAAAAGCATTGCCGCATACACCCCCGATGAATCTGACGAAATGTCAGCCCTGCAGAAAAAATTTGCAAAAAAATATCCGGACGCACTTGACAGCGTAAATATTTTCGGACAAAACCAGAACGAGTTTAACAGACAGGTCACAGAATGCTTTGACGAACTTATTGAGCATTGCAGACGCCTTGAGGACGCTCTTGCCGCTGAAATCACGGCACGAAAAAGAGATACTGCACCGGTTCCCGCCATGAAAAAGGAGCTTGACGCAGTAAGGCTGCGTTCAACCCTCAACTCAAACCAGCTTGAAAAAATTGACAGCGCACTTGTACGATACAGCGAACGCACGGAGGATTATGTCCTGCACATTGCGCCCGGGGCACGTCTTAAAGACTGTCCGAAAGGCTGCCGTGAGGCGGAAATTGACTCCCTTGTGAATATGCCGGAAAGGCTTGAAGCTGTAAAGAAAGCGTCCGGCAAAGAACGTGAACAGAAGCTCCACGACCTTGAAAAGGTGTGCATGAAAGCTGTAAGCCGTGAGCTTTCCTATTTTAATGCATATGAGGAAATCGGAATCGACTTTTACGGCACTGAAAAGTACGCCGAAATAATCTACAGAAACCTCTGCAAAAACAGTATCTATAAAATAGAATACGGCGATAAATCCGGTGATACAGGAAGATATTTTGTTTACTGCGGCGAAACAGCAGCAGTTCCGGAAAAGGCTTTTCTCAAATCGGGAATGATTTTTATTACCGGTCACAACCCCTTTGAGGGACTGGATGAACAGTACATTGACGATTTAAGATTTTTAAACGACTGCGGTATCCACAGCTACACCGCCATGAACAGCGAGGCTTTCCATGCGCTCAGAAACGCAGGATTCCGATGTGTTGCGGCGGCAACGGCTGAGGAACTGGCAACGGGCAGAATCATTTCAGCAGTCGAATCGGGAATTGAAAATGCCATTCCGGCAGGCGCTGAGAAATATTCATCGCTGACAAAAAGACTTGAAAATGCGGGTATTACTTTTGCCCGTACTCCTGATGAGATAGTAGGTTATATTCTGAAAAGAAGAGCAGATGACGAAGACTGCACCTCTCTCTGCATAAAATCTCTTGAAAAAACCGCCTCCGCCGCTGTCATAAAAAGTTATTTCAACACCGCCGCAATCTCAACCTCGGATATTTCACAGAATGCGGACGGTCAGTTTGACATGATAACCGGCTTTGACTATATCAGCCACTTCAATTACAAAGACAGGACTGCTTTATACAAAAAGGCAAAAAGTATGCTCAAACCCGGAGGACTGTTGCTTTTCAGCGGAAAAGACCCGGTTACAGGCATAAAGATACGTGCCGTGGACGGCTGGGAAAAATACCCGGCGTACGAGGCAATGTGGACTTCCGGACAGCTTATTTCAGAGCTTGAAGAAAACGGATTTCAGATAAGATTTCTTATTCCGACGGGAACTGGTTTATATGACACGCTTCCGTCCAAATATAAGGATATACCATCTCTTTATATTGTCGGCGCTGTTCCGATGATATGAGAGAATCAGCAGCCAAAGGGAAAAAAGGAACATTATTTCAGGAGGAAAATGTATGAGAAAGACCAAAATTGTCTGCACTATCGGTCCGACAACCAAAACGGAAGAAATGCTAAAAAAGCTTATGGAACACGGCATGAACGTTGCCCGTTTTAACTTCTCTCACGGTGACTACGCTTACCATCAGGAATGTCTTGAAATGGTAAGACGAGTGGCGGCGGAACTTAATCTCCCCATTGCCGCTATGATGGACACCAAGGGCCCGGAAGTCAGACTTGGAAGGTTTGTTGACGACAAGCCGGTGGAAATCAAAAACGGTGATATCTATACGCTGACTACTGAGGACTGTCTTTGTACAGACAAAATCGGCAGTGTAACATTCAAAAAGCTGCCGGAGGACGTTACAGTCGGTACACGCATACTTATCAACGACGGCGTTATCGAACTGCTTGCTGAAAAGGTTACTGCAACTGAAATAGTATGCCGTGTTATTCACGGAGGAAAGCTTTCCAACAACAAGGGTATAAACGTTCCGGGCGTCAAGCTTTCAATGCCTTATTTAAGCGATGCAGATATGAGCGACCTTGAATTCGGCGCAAAAATGAAGTATGACTTTATCGCCGCAAGCTTTGTAAGAACAGCGGCTGATATCAACTACCTGAGAAGATACACCCAGAGCTTAGGCTGGTTCAATGTGAGAATTATTGCCAAAATTGAAAACCTCGAGGGCGTTGAAAACATTGACGAGATTCTTGAGGCGGCAGACGGTATTATGGTCGCAAGAGGAGATATGGGTGTTGAGATACCCTTTGAGCAGATTCCGGCAATCCAGAAAGAGCTTATCCACAAGGGATATAACGCCGGAAAACAGGTAATTACCGCAACCCAGATGCTGGAGTCAATGATTTCAAATCCGAGACCTACCCGTGCTGAAATAACTGACGTAGCAAACGCTATTTACGACGGTACAAGCGCTATCATGCTTTCCGGCGAAACTGCCGCCGGTGAATATCCTGTTGAAGCAGTAAGCACAATGGCGCTTATTGCGGAAACTACTGAAAAGAACATCGACTACAAGGCAAGATTCCAGAAAAGAGGAACAGACTGCAATCCTAACATTGCCAACGCTATTTCACACGCCTGTGTTACAACTGCCCATGACCTCGACGTTAAAGCGATAATCACGGTAACAAAAGGCGGTAGTACTGCAAGGCTTATTTCAAAATACCGTCCCCTCTGCCCTATTATCAGCTGTACAACAGATGAAACGGTATGCCGTCAGATGAATATGTCATGGGGCGTTACTCCTCTGGTGATAAACGAGGAAACCAATACTGACGACCTCTTTGAACACGCTGTCGACGCCGCAAAAGCAAATGGATTTGTCGAACCGGGAGATAAGGTGGTTATTACAGCAGGCGTTCCGTTGGGAATGTCGGGTACTACTAACCTTATGAAAGTTGATACTGTGCAGTAAGAGTATATTATAAAACAGATTGAGGGCTGATGCGAAAATGTGTCAGCCTTTTATGTTTGTTTTTAATAAAAACAAAGGCGAATACGCTTGACAAATTGTATAAAATTATGTATAATTATTTTAAATAGTATGCTTAGAATGGAGATTTTACCCGATGAATACTGATTCTATAATTGAAGAAATAAAAAAACAGCTGACTGGTGACCCACAGAAGGACGGTCCTTTTCTCAAAGACCAGTCGGAAAAATATAAAAACGAGGAAAATAGTGATGAAATAAACAGGGAACTTGCAAAACTGCTTTATGAGTGCGCATACAACGATATGCACAGGAGCATTGACGCCTATCTTGCGGAGAAAAACCCTGAAGTCTACGAAAAGCTTAAAAGCGTACGCAAAAGATATGAAAATCTTAATTTCACCGGCGGAATTGAAATTCTGAGGGAAATTATAAAGGATAATCTGTTTGCGTGGATTGACGACGATGAGGTTACATACAAAAGCTTCGGCACTCCCGTTGAACACGCCCTTTATATGCAGGTTTATAAGCCTGAAAAAGAAGTGCGCCCTGTTTCCTGCGATTTAAGCGAGGTATATTCCCTCTACGGCTGGGGCCTTACTCAGAAAAACAAGTACACAGAGGCAGTTGACGCTTATCAGAGGGCAATTGAACTTAACCCCACTGACGCTGAAATTTACATAAGATACTGCGAACTGCTGAAAAAAATCAGGCAGTTGGATGAACTCAGGGAAAACACTGACAAAATTATGCAGTACGCTGTGACAAAGGAACAGCTTGGCAAGGGCTATTTCAATTACAGCTACTATTTTTCAGAGAAAAAAGACTTCGACAAGGCGTCTGCCATGCTGGAAATGAGCCGTATTTTTATGAATGACAGCAAACTTATCGAAAATGAAATGAAGTATATTTCAAATTGTATGGGACTTGGCAGTATTCCTCCGGCACACAGCCGTGAACAGCTTATGAACATAATGAAAGCTGAAAAAATACAGCCGGGACCGTCTGCACTTGTGGTGGACACAGCCTATTTCCTTGGACAGCACTCCCAGCAGAATCTTGATTATGAAATGGCAAAATATTTTTATGAAGTCGTATGGGAGCTTACTGAAAATGACGATGTAAAAGACATGATTGCTGAAATTGAAAGAACAATAAAGGATATGAAGGATATAAAGCAGTAATATTAACCAAAGTATCGTCCTGAATTTTGTGCAACAATTTTGCACAAAATCCTTGCACCGGTCAATTTAATATAGTATAATTGTTACAGATTGCATAGATTATAAACTTTTGTGCTAATAGGAGGAATCACTTATCATGAAGAAAAAAATCTTCGGAAAAGCTTGTGCCGCTGCACTGGCAATGGCTTGTGTGCTTAACACTTCCATTGTTTCACAGATTGCAGTTGCTGAAACAGGCGTAAAGTATGAGTTTGAGGACGGAACTCACACTGATTCGATAGTACCTACAGAGGGCTCTGAAAGATGGAGGGAAGGCGCTTCCGGCGGCGGATTCGTTTTCATTGAAAATCCAGGTGAAGTTGCATCTGTAAAGGTTACTGTTGATGAAACAGATATGTATGACATTATTCTCGGCTACTCTGCACCATACGGAAACAAGAATCACAACCTTTACATTAACGGCGTGGATCAGGGACAGATAAGCTGTACTTCAGAAGAATGGGCAGAAACAAAACTCTGTTCCGCAAAGCTTACTGCCGGCGAAAATGAAATTGGTATCAAGAGCAGCTGGGGCTGGACAAACCTCGACTATCTCGTGGTTGAAAAATCCGTTCTTCCGGATATCACAACCTTTGACAGAACTCTCAGCGACTCACAGGCAACTGACTCCGCTCAGAGACTTATGAATTATCTCGGCGATAATTACGGAAGTCATGTTCTTTCAGGTCAGCAGGAAATTTACAGCGGCGGTCCGCATAACTTTGAATATGAATTTGAATACATCAAAAATACAACCGGTAAGTGTCCTGCTATAAGAGGTTTTGACTACCTTAACTGCAATCCGCTTTACGGATTTGATGAAGGAACTACTGACAGAATCATCAGCTGGGTAAACAACAATCAGTACGGCAACAACGGTATTGCAACTGCTTCATGGCACATCAACGTTCCGGTTGACTTTACAAATTACAATATCGGTGATAAGGTAGACTGGAGCCAGTCAACCTATAAGGTATGGAAAGACGGTACAAACAACACCGTTCCTGCAACAGATTTTGATACTTCAAACGCTGTTATAGAAGGCACAAAGGAATATGAGTACTATATGCTCTGTCTTGAGGGTCTTGCTGCTGAACTCAAAAAGCTTCAGGACGCTGACGTTCCGCTGATTTTCAGACCTCTTCACGAAGCTGAAGGCGGCGGCGGTGAAACAGGCTCATGGTTCTGGTGGGGTCAGGACGGCTCTGCTGTTTACAAGAAACTCTGGGTTCTGACATACAAGACACTTACTGAAACATACGGTCTCCACAACCTCATCTGGGAATGGAACAGCTACGCTTATGAAACATCAGCTGACTGGTATCCTGGTGATGAATATGTAGACCTTATCGCTTATGACAAGTACAACTGCACAGACTGGTCAACAGGCAGTCCGGTGCTCAACCACAACGACAGCGCTATCAGCGGTACATTCTACAGCATTGTTGAAAAGTACAACGGCAAGAAAATGGTAGCTATGTCTGAAAACGACAGCATTCCTACACTTCAGAATCTTCTTGAAGAAAAGGCTGCATGGCTTTACTTCTGCCCATGGTATGACGGCGGTTCAGATAACATCAACTTCCTTTCAAACCCTGTATTCAACAAGGCTGAGGACTTAAAGGAAATGTATCAGAGTGATTACTGCATTACTCTTGACGAACTGCCTGATCTCAAGAACTATGAGAGCCAGGAAAAGCCAACTGACCCTACAGACCCAACAGAGCCGGAAACCACAGAACCGACTGAACCGGAAACAACAGAACCTCCTGTAACTACTACAGATGCAGTTGAAACAGAGGTAACAACTACTGTAACAGACGTTACAGAAACAGACGTTACTACACCCAGTTCAACTACTGTTACAACCGTTGTATCTACTGACGAGCCTGTTGTTACTACTACAACAAATCAGTCAGCGGAAATCTTAGTTCCTGAGGGTGTTGAAGCATCAATGTACGGCGATTCCAACACAGATAAAGACGTTTCTATAGCAGACGTTGTAAAGCTTAACCTTTTCCTGCTTAATCAGGAACTGAATCCTCTGTCAGATGTTCAGATTGCAAACTCTGACTGCACACATGACGGTATCGTCAATACTTCCGACAGCGGTATTATCATGAATTATGTCGGAATGATGATTTCAGCTGATAAGCTTGGCCAGCCAGGTCAGTCATAATTTAATATTTCAAAATTTATACGGAATACTGTTTTTGCAGTATTCCGTCTTTTTTATATACTATTGTTGACTTTTATTTTGTAAAAAAATAATTATTTCTGAATTTTAATAATCACATATTGACATTCAGTGTTTCTTTCCTTATAATATAAAAAAACAGATGAAAGGGTGGATTTTATGAAATTTCGCAGCGATTTTATATGGGGCGCAGCAACCTCATCTTACCAGATTGAGGGCGGTGCTTATGAAGACGGAAAAGGACTGAATATATTTGACACATTTTGCAGTATTCCCGGAAGAATTCTGAACAATGACCACGGAAACACCGCCTGCGACCATTATCACAGGTGGAAAGAAGACATTGCCATTATGAAAGAAATCGGTCTGAAAGCATATCGTTTTTCTCTTAGCTGGGCAAGAATACTCCCTGAGGGTACGGGCAGAATCAATCCCGAAGGAATAAAGTTTTACAGCGACATCATTGACGAACTTCTGAAAAACGGAATAGAACCATACATAACCCTTTATCACTGGGATCTCCCTCTTGCACTTGACAAGCTGGGTGGATGGAGAAATCCGGAAATGGTGAAATGGTTTGCTGAATATGCAAGAGTTGTGGCTGAAAACTTCTCCGACCGTGTAAAAAACTTTATTACAATAAATGAACCGCAGGTAATAATTGGTCTTGGCTATCAGCAGGGCACTATTGCTCCGGGACTTCAAATTACTACTCCCGATGCCCTTGAAGCGTCGCACATTCTTCTGAAATCCCACGGTGCAGCAGTGGTTGCTCTGAGGACATTTTCAAAACAGCCGGTAAACATCGGGTACGCTCCATGCGGAAACATGAACATTCCGGCAAGCAGCAGTCCTGAGGATATTGAGGCTGCAAGACGATCAATGTTTGAAATACCGTCAGCAGCGGCGGCTCCGGGAAGTACAGTCTGGTTCAATGACCCGATTCTTCTTGGAAAATATCCTGAACAGGGCATGAAATTATGCGAAGAACATATGCCAAAAGTTACCGACACAGACATGAAATTAATCAGTCAGCCTATAGATTTTCTGGGGCATAACATTTACTGGGGACACACTGTTGCGGCAGAGGGCGGCAGTCCTAAGATAATAAGCGATCCGGGAGGATTCAGCAGACCGCCTTATAAATGGCCGGTAACTCCCGACTGCATTTACTGGGGCACAAAATTCCTGTATGACAGGTACAAGACGCCGATTTACATTACCGAAAACGGAAAATCCTGTCAGGACACCGTTTCAGCAGACGGCAGAGTACACGACCCTGAAAGAATTGACTATCTCAACGGCTATCTTGCCGGACTCAAAAAGGCATATCTTGAGGGTGTTGACATCAGAGGATATTTCCAGTGGTCACTAATGGATAACTTTGAATGGGCATACGGCTATTCAGAAAGATTCGGCATTGTATATGTGGATTACCAGACACAACAGCGCATTTTAAAAGATTCAGCATACCGTTACAGCGAAATTATCCGCACAGACGGAGAAGATTTATAAAAAAATAATGGGACGCTTTCCATGGCGTCCCATTAAATGTATATATCAGCTGTAAAGATCAGTCAGTGCTGATGAATATTCCCAGTCTGTTATCTCTATTTTTTCGCCGTTGTAATTTCTTCTGTAGACAAACACACCCTCACGGCTGAATTCCTTTTCGTCAGTAAAATAATACTGTCTGAAGCCTTTGGAAAAATCAGCATAAACAGTATCGCTGACAGTTCCGTAAGGAACAATTGGTTCAAATGTAAATCCGTGATCCTGAGCATAGGTCTGTGCATAGGTGTCATAATATCCCATGACCGTCATTTCTGAAGCTGTGAATGCGTTTTCACCGATATTTTTTGTGCCGGTTCCAAGAGTTATTCTGACAATATTATTGCAGTCATAAAACGCTTTGCTGCATATATATTCCACACTGTCCGGGAATGTTACATAATTAATTTCAAAACCTCTCTTGCTTTCAAAATATGTAAAAAGCGTACCCGAAATAACTCTGATACCGTCCGGTATGGAAATATTCGTGGATGAACCGGTATAGTCATAGAGAATATCACCGTTAAATATTACGAAGTCATTCTTTGTTTCAAGATTCTTTTCAAACGGAGCGGCAAAGAAAGGATATAAGCCTATATCAGTTATAGTACCTTTTACCTCGACCTTTTCAAGGGCAGAACAGTTTGAAAAAGAAGATTCGCCTATAGCTGAAACAGTTTCCGGAAGAACCAGCTTTGTAACAAGTTTTTGTCCGATAAATCCTCTGTCCGAAACGGCTGTAACGTTTTTGCCGTCCAGTGATGACGGTATTTTCAGCTCACCGGTAAAAGACGCATTATCCGACGCTTTTATCTTTACAGACCCGTCAGAATTTTCACAGTAAGAATACCTGCTGTCCTCTGTCGAAACAGTGTAAACCTCGCTGCCGTCTGCAATAGTCAGGTGAACAGACAGGCAAAGTGTGAAAATAACAAGTGAGAGCGCAGATGCGATTGCTTTTTTTATTCCTTTCATTCTGCTGTAACCTCCTCTGTCTTCTTTTTTCTGAATACGAAAAGCTTGCTGAAAAAATAATTGAGAATGAGTATCATAACCTGTGAAAGCATAGTCCATATAAACTCATTCATTTTTTCCGGCGAACCGGCAAGCTTGTTTACCAAAGATATCTGCATAAAACTGCTGTCATAGTTTATGCTTCCGAGTGAGAAAATTCTGATAAAGAATCCTGAACATCTTTCAACGAAAATAAAGGTTATAAGCATATCAAGCAGAAAAGTCACCCCACGTCCTGCATAGAACGATACTGCCTCTCTTACAAGCTGACCTATATTTTCAGTTTTGCTTTTGAAAACAAATTTTTTGTTAGTAACAAATGCAAAAGTTATAGCAGTGACCTGTGCAATGGCAGTTGCGACCATTGCCGCACCTCCTAAGTCACCCAGCAGTATTCTCGAACCGAATCTGGCTATGTAGTAAACCAGCGTTGTAAGCCCTCCGAAAAAGATGTACATTATAGCCTCTTCGTATTTATGATAGATTTTCATTATTTTACCGGACATCTTAATCTCCCTCTTTTGTACATAATTATTCATAATATAATAATAACAGTATATTGAAAAAAAATCAAGTCCAATTTTGCTTGATTTTTTATTTTTAAAACCGATATATATAGTAAACGAAAAATTTATTTTTAGTTTACTATCAGCCGATACGCACGGAGTGAACGAAGTAAACGGATGTGCGACGCTATAAAAATTATTTTAGAAGACTGGGGGGATGGCTATGAACTTTTTAATGATAAATTCAGTCAACAGCTATGTAAAAGGACTTGATATGAAAAACAGGTGGAGTCAGAAAAAAGAAAAGGCCGATTTTTCAGAGGACTACACCCTTAACGAGCGCCAGAGAAAAAATGAAATGTTCAAGAAATCGTACATGGAGCAGAGGGAAAATAATAACGAGGATAAAACGCTTTCTGCCATAAACAACAAGGTTGCAGTCGGTTCAAAGCTGACTCCGGACGAAATGAAGTATTTGCAGGTCAAAAATCCAGCTCTGTACCAGAAGCTTAAAGATATTGAAAAAGAGAAAAAGCAGTACGAGGAAGACCTGAAAAAGTGTAAGACAAAAGAGGACGTTGACAAGCTTAAAATGTCAAAGATAAGTTCCTCACTGTCTGCGATAAATTCAGTCAAAAACAACCCGAATATTCCCGAAAGCAAAAAGCTTGAAATAGCCGCACAGGAACAGCGCAGACTCAATGAACTCGGGGAAATCGAGGCAAAGTTTATTAAAAGCGGTGAATATGCAAAACTGCCCACAGAGGAAGAAAAAGCAAAGGCTGAAAAGGATATGCGTGAGGCAGAGGAAAATATCACGGACGTTAAGCCGGACAAAACCACAGAAGAAAAAACTGTCACCAAATCCGAAACTGACTCAGAAGATAAAAAGGATATTCCGGAAAGCCGGCACACTGAAGAAGTTGCCGCAAGTACAGATAAGACGGACCGTGAAAAAAAGCTTACTGTCACAGAAGCTGAACTCACTCCGGAAGCTAAAAAAGTAAAACGTGCCAGAGCAAAATCGGCATACATGATATCTGATGACAGTTCATCAGAGCATCAGGTGATTTTTAATACAAAAGGATAACAGAATCACCGCACTACGAGTGCGGTGATTCAGACTGTAGAAATAGTAAAATTATGCCCGCCGAACGGCGAATTAAAAGTTTCGCCAGCTTTTTCGACAAACTGAACTCCCCTGAAAAAATTCAGGGGAGTTTTTCATATTCTGATTATTTCATATTCATAATCATTTTTGCAATGTCAATTGCATCATAAAGGTTAACCGTTCCGTCAACGTTGTAATCGGCAGCTGCAAGCTGGTCTTCTCCGAAATAATTTGGATCCATCAGATATTTTGTGATATCAATTACATCGTAAAGATTTATAACCTCGTCAAAATTTACATCACCCGGAATAATATCAGATGCCGGGAAAGTAACGGCTACAACAGTTGTGACAATATTATTCTCGTCCATGACAGCTTCGTGTTCAGCTGTTATTTCCGGCTGTTCAAGGTCGTCATTTCTTAAAACTGAAAACAAGTAAACATAGCCGTTTATTTCCTTGTCAACGATATAATCAGTATCGCTTACAGTAAAATCATAGGTGAGCTCCTGCGTATCCTTTGAGCCCTTATGCTCAGGCACTCCAAGAGTTATTGTGTATGACGAATCGTCCTTGCCCTCTACGATAAAGCTATAGTCAGTTTCGCCTACTGTTTCTCCTCCGGCAGGAAGTACTGTGTTGTAGTACACATAATCGCCGTCCGGGGTAAGCTGTGTTATTGTAACATATACTTCTCTGTCAAGCTCCGGCGTGATAACAACAGTACCGCACTTGTTGCCATGGATAGGATAATCCGGCTCAACTGTTACTGTTTCAGCCGCAGCGCTTATAGCTGTACTTAACACTACACCTGCGCATACTGCCGCAGAAATAATTTTTGATAAAAGCTTTTTCATAGTTTTTCATTCTCCATTCTTTTTAATAATATTTAGGGTATATATAACTATACCATTGATATCCGCACAATTTCAGATATGAATCTGTTGTATCACTAAGCTTTCCGCAGGCGTCGTAATTCTTCCAGACTTCGTCTGTTTTTATCTGGTTCCAATAGTAATCTTTGCCGTCCTTTGAACCGTAAACTATTCTTGACTCAAAGCCTGCCTGATGGAAAAGCAGATCCTGAAGTGCCGCAAAATAATAGGACAGCACATTCCTGTTATTCATTGCATGTTCTGCCAGATGCGCCCAGCCGACAGCCTCTATCTGCTGTGGCGTTTTTGGGGTTTCGTTTTGATAGAACGTATTGTTGTTCTTTACATAGTTGTATATCGACATGGCGTTGCGTCTTATGGAATTAAGTATGGTTTCAGCCCTTTTCTGAACGTATGAAAATTCAACAGGAGTACCGTTCTGGTCAAAGTTATAGCCGTCAATCATTGTATTTACAGCCATTGCTCCGTCAGAGAAGAAATAATACAATTTTTCATTTATAATCTGCCAGCCTGTTTTTAAAATACCGTCGTCACCAAAATAAAACTTCTGGCCGTTGATAGTTTTCAAGCCAAGAGCCATAACTCCGTCAGAATCAAAGTAATATTTATTTCCGTCAATTGTCTGCCAGCCCGTCAGCGCTGCACCCTTGTCGCCGAAATAGTATTTCTTGTTTCCGTCCTGATACCAGCCGTAACACATTTTGCCGTCGCTGTCAAATAAATATGTCTTTGAGTCGATAACCTGCAAACCGGTCTGCATGATGCCGCTTTTTGCAAAATAATATTTTTCAGAATCAATGACTTTAAAGCCGGTCACCATTTTTCCGTCAGTTCCGAAATAATAAGTATCTCCCCTTATTACCTGCCACTTATACTGCATAATACCTTTAACATTGAAATAGTACTTGCTGCCGTCAATGGTGTGTATTCCGGTCTGCATTTCTCCGCTGCTGTTGAAATAATATCTCTGTGCACCTATTCTTACCAGACCAGTATACATTTTTCCGTCAGTTCCGAAGTAGTATGTTTTGCCGTCAATGGTCTGCCATTTGTAAAGCATTTTACCGTCACTGTCAAAATAATATGTGTCATTTTCAACAGTGATAAATCCGGTTTTCATAAGGTAGTCATCACCGAAATAGTATTTGTTTACGCCGTCGGAAATAATACCCTGCGCAATCGTTCCGTCAGTGAAATAATATCTTGTTCCGTCCTCAAACTGCTGAAAACCTGTTGCCATATATCCGGCGTCAGTAAAGCGGTAGATTATACCGTTAATTATATGTTCACCGGTATATTTTCCGTTTTGGGCGTCAGAGTAATAAACCAGACCGTTGTAATGTATCCAGCCGTAAAGGGGAGCGGCTGTGTCATAGTCATAGAATATTCTCAGACCGTCAATCGTCTGCCAGCCGCTCTGGAATCTGCCATTGGGGGAGAAGATGTATTTCACACCGTCAATTTCACATTCTCCTGTGTAAACAACCCCGTCCTCACTGCTGAAATACTTACTGCCGTCATATTCAAACCAGCCGGTCTGCAAAATACCGTATTCATCAAATACATATAATTTATCGTCAATGGACTGCAAACCTGTCAGCTTTCCATTAACCGGGTCTGCGTAAAACTTACCGTCCATATAATCTATCCAGCCGGTGAGATTTTCGCCTGTATCCAGATCAAAGAACATTCTTACGCCGTCAATGTCAAACCAGCCGTTCTTGACTGCACCGTTTGGCGCAAAATAATAGGTTTTACCGTCAATTTCCTGAAGACCGGTAAGCTTGTTTCCGTCAGTATCGTAATAGTAAACCTTTCCGTCGTCAGAATATTCCCATCCGGAGCTTATATCCTCTGTTACAGCTGGTGTGATTTCAGTATCTGCCGTATCCGACTGCGCCGAAACGCATAATGACGCACAGCAGCCGACAGCCGCGGCCGAAATAACTGCCGGAAGATATTTTATGATTTTTCTCATGCTGTCCCTCCTTTAGGGCTGGTATGAAGGTCTTGCGTACCCGAAAATGCAGATATCTGTCAGTTTATATCTCTTTTGTCTGCACATATCACCGCTGTTACCCTCAACGGTATATACATAACCGTTTTCACAGTAATCGACTATGCCAACATGGTCTGCCACGCCGTCAGGTTCCCAGTCAAAGAAAATATAGTCGCCGGAAGTCGGGGTGTAACTCTGCGGACTTCTCCACTGACCATGTTCTCTGAACCATGAAATACCCACAGCACAGGATATAAACTTTGGAACACTTCCGTCCTGTGTATATCCGCACTGGCTTGCACACCATGAAACAAAGCAGGCACACCATTCTATACGGGAGTTAAATCCCCACCATGTCCAGTAGGGTCTGCCGCCCACGTTTCCTACCTGTGAAAGTGCCTTTGCGACAATTTTCTGATTTCCGTCTGTTATCATTGAACCGTCGGAATAGAAGCAGTAATCAACATTGTTGATTACATGGCGGTAGGTATATGCAGCACCGTCCGAGCCGAAATAATATTTTTTTGAGCTGACAGTCTGCCAGCCGGTTTTCATTACGCCGTCAGTACCGAAATAATATCTCTTGCCATTAAGGGTTCTGAAACCTGTTGCCATTGCCCCTTTTTCATTGAAATAATATTTCTTTCCGTCGATAGTCTGCCAGCCTGTTTTGGCAACACCGCTGTTATCGAAATAATATTTCTTGTTTTCAATGGTTTTCCAGCCTGTGGACATTATTCCCTTGCCGTCAAAGTGATAGAATTTGCCGTTAATGCAGACAAGACCAGTCTTCATTCTGCCATCTGAACCGAAATAGTATTTTTCGCCGCCGATAGTCTGCCAGTTACAGAGCATTTTTCCGCTGTCAGGACTGAAATAATAAATTTCACCGTCCTGTGCCCTGAATCCGGTTTTCATAGTTCCGTCAGCGTCAAAGAAATATTTTGCAGAACCAACTGCAACAATGCCTGTCTGCATCACGCCGTCCATGTTAAAATAATATCTGCTGCCGCTGATATCCTGAAAGCCTGTCAGCATTTTTCCGTCAGAGCCGAAATAATAGGTCTTTCCGCCGCTGGTTATAAAACCAGTCTGCATGAAATAATTCTCGTTGAAGTAATATACGCCGCTTTCGTCGTTTACAAAACCGATTCCGGGCTTGCCGTCTTTATAATAGTATCTTGTACCATCCTCAAATTCCTGAAGACCTGTTGCAAGATATCCCTTTTCAGTAAAGCGGTATTTTATTCCATCGATATCGTATTCACCGATATATTTGCCGGTTTCGGTATCAGCATAATACACAAGACCGTTGTAATGAATCCAGCCGAAAACCTGTTTTGCAGTATCATAATCGTAAAAAACTCTCAGACCGTTTACCGTCTGCCAACCGCTCTGGAATTTTCCGGTATGATTAAAAATATAAGTAACGCCGTTTATTTCGCTTTCGCCTTTTCTCAGAGCACCGTTTTCTCCGCCGTAATACTTGTCACCGCCGTATTCAAACCAGCCTGTATACAAAGCACCGGTTTCGCTGAATATATAGGTTTCACCGTCAATATCCTGAACACCTGTCAGCTTGCCTCTTTCAGCGTCGTCGTAATAAGTGGCTCCCATGTATGTGACCCAGCCGGTATTTCTTATACCAGTTTCTGTGTCAAAATACATTCTTATACCATCGATATCATACCAGCCTGTTTTCATTGCACCGTTTGGTGCAAAGTAGTATGTATTTCCGTCTATCTCGCAAAGTCCGGTATACTTTTCGCCCTCTTCGCTGTAATAAGAAGTCTTTCCGTCATTGGAATATACCCAGCCGGACAGGGTTATCTCAGTTTCCTCAGAATCAATCTGGACTGGTTCTGTTTCTGTAACAGTCGGTTCTGTAATATCTGTCAGCACTGTTGTTACCGCAGTTTCAGTTTCAGCTGGCTCTGTGGCAGTGACTGCCGGCCCGGTCGGCAGGGTTTCAGTGGTATCAGAAGTTTCTGCCGATACACCTATCGCCGCCGCACTTCCTAAAACAACAGCTGCAAGCAGTGCAGGTAAATATTTATAAAACTTCATTTTATTTGATTTTCCTCCAAAAAATGATACTTCTTTATTTTAACATATTCCCCGCAAAAATACAAGTGCTGAAAAACATCTTTCATAAAAAAGAAAATCACCGCACTATATGTGCGGTGATGCAGCTTGTCGAAAAAGCTGATTTCAAAGCTATTCAGGGAAGATTTATTTATAGTTTAAAAGCATAGGGCATAAGTTCTGAGAGAGTAAGTGTTCTGTCTGCGAGTATTACTTTAAAATCACCGCCGCAGAATTCTGTCATTACCTGCCTGCAGGCACCGCAGGGATAGCATACACTATCAGCATTTTCCTTCCCTCCGGCAATGGCAATGGCAGAAAACTCTTTTTCACCCTCCGAAACCGCGTTGAAAATTGCCGTTCTCTCGGCACAGCAGCAGAGGGAATACGAGGCATTTTCTATATTACATCCGGTAAATACTCTGCCGTCAGCCGTAAGCAGTGCCGCACCCACAAGGAATCCGGAATATGGTGCATAGGCTGAAAGTCTGGCTTTTGCGGCAAGTTCAAAAAGTTCTTTTTCGTTCATATACTTCACCTTTTTTAAATTAAGGGAACTGCTTTCACACAGTTCCCTTTTTATAGCAAACGACAAAATATCTGGAGTTTGCTATAATTTATCCGAGCAGTTTCTTTCTCAGACCAACAGAATCAAAAATATTTACAGCTTTATCTGAATTGTAATCAGCATTATCTGCCGCTTTTGAATTTATCTTGCCCGCATTTACAAGATACTTGTTAAGGGCAGTTAAGTCGGCAACTGTGACATTTCCGTCAAGGTTTACGTCACCCTTCAGCGGCTTGACTTCCTCTGTTGGTTCAGTGTTTTCCGGAGTGGTTCCGTCCGGCTCAACGCCGTAAACCAGAACGCCGTTGTTATAGACAGTAATTTTATCTGTTATAACCGGGTCTTCTGAATCCAGCAGATCCTGATTGGAGTAATCATTTGTTGCGTCCCAGCCGGTTTTGTAATCCGGGAAAACAAGAGCAAGCATAGTTTCACACTGCTGTCTTCCCTCTGAAATCGGAAGTATAGCTTCACCATTGGGATAGCTTACCTCAATATAGTAAATATTGTCTTTGTAGTGTGTTATATCGGAGTAGACAGCTCTGTATTCGTCACCGTACATTGCCGCCTGGTCACGGTCTATACGAACAACAATATCTGTTGCCTTGTAACCTGCGTTAATAACCTCTGAAGCGTCAAAGTAGTAGCGGTATGACATATTGTCAACAACTCTTGCCGGCCATGCAGTATGGTTTGTGAATTTAAGGCTTAACGAAACTCCGCTTGCCTCTGACTGCTTTATCTGTGCCTCAACGAAAAATTCGTCATCACGCTGTTCCGGTTCAGGGAAAGCCGGGTCAGTTGTTCCGCCGTATTCCTCTGTCATTTTTGCCATAAGCCCTGTAAATCCGGCATTGTAATCGCAGGCAACCTCATTGTTTATGAAGTTCTGTCTGTCATCTTCGTAATTTCCAGTGCTGTCCGGACCGCCTACAAGTGCACCATACAGAATATGTCTGTTTTCGGTCGGGTTTGAAAGCTCGTTGTTCCATGAACAGTGAGCAGTTCTGTGGTGAGCGTTTTTCGGAGCATTTTCACCATAGCCTACCACGAAACTCTGTCCGAGAGGATTGTCACCAAGGCAGTAGTCAGCCTGAGTCTTGTAGAAATCTTCGTATGCAGTGGTATCACCCAGATCAAGAGTATCACAGGCAACGGCTGCTATAAAGCCGGATGTTGAAGCATATCGCAGACAGCCCCATGTATGGAAGTAAGCAAGACCGCCGTCAAGCTTGTTAACTCCGGATACAAGATAATCAAGATGTTTTTTCACTCTTGCAATGTATGTTGAATTTCCTGTGTTCTGTGCATAAAGCAGCATACCGCCCTGCATACTGTCGTCCCAGCACATTGACCACGAATATTTAAGCTCGTCTGAGCCTAATTCTTTGCCGAGATTCGGAATATAGCTTGTTGCCTTGTCAAGGTATTCCTGTTTGCCGGTAGCCTTGTAAAGCCAGTTTGCCGCCCAGAAAAGCTCGTCGTAGAAGTGTGAGGAGCTGTAAAAACCTTGGGCGTCACTATTCTGATACTCGTCGTCGCTTTTAGCTGTATCGGCTATTTTGAAAATGTTCTCGGCGTGTTCAAGGTAATAGTCAGTTTTGTCGGAACGTCCCTGCAAAGCGCAGTAGCCCGCAGCAAGAGCCGCCGCCATTTCACCGAATGCCGCTGAACACTTTGTTCCGGCATAATAAGGTCTGCCCTCGTAGCCGCCGTTTTCATTCATAGCGTAGTCATAAAGCTCAACAGGTCCCCACCATGTATGGTCCTTCTGACCGTTTCCAACCTGAAATACTACCTCGTCACCCAGATCGCAGGCTGCAAGATAATCAAGTACAAATGTAAGGTTGTTTACATAGTTTTCCATTTCTCCGCACTTTTCAATACCCTCCGGATACTGATAAAGTCCCCATGCGATCATTGAGGCTGAATATGCCATTGGCAGATTGAATTTTACATGGTCACCGGCATCATACCAGCCGCCTTGTATAAAATCGTCCATGGTTGAATCGGCACGCCATTCAACACGGTTCCAGTCCGGCAGAGGTCCTGCCTGCTGACACTCATAGAAAAAGAGCGATTTCTGAAGAGCCTCGGCATAGTTGATATAAGGCTTTGACGCAGCAGAAACAGTCTGTGGCACAGCCGCCCCAAGGGCAGAAACCGCAATAACCGCAGATGACAGTAAAGCTGTAAATTTTTTCAATTGTATTTCCCCCTTTAAAAATATTCTTTAGGCAATACCGCACAATTATTGTCGTACAGATGCGCAGTCAGATTTTTTGTCAGATCGCATAAAAATCTTGCAGGCATACTGGCGTATGTCAAGAGATTTTTGTGTGATATGACGGAAAATCTGCAAGCAGATGTGCGGCAAAAGCGACAGCTGCTAATTGTGCGGTGTTGCCTTTATAGTAAACGAAAAAGATTTTTTAGTTTACTATCAGCCGATATGCACGGAGCTTACGAAGTAAGCGGATGTGCAAGGCAATAAGATAAATTATTACAGTGAAAGCAATTTTTTTGCGTTCACTATAATTATCACATTTTTCACACGTTTTGTCAATGTTTTTTGTGAAATTACACATGATTTTTTTATGCAATTTATTTTGAAAATACAAAACTGTTTTTATTGTAGTTGACTTGTATATATGAAAAGTGGTATAATATACAAGGTTTTAAGTGGGAGGTAACATTAATGAAAATAAAAAGAACAATTATTACACTTCTTACCTTATCTTCTCTTCTGCTTTTCGGCTGCGGCAGTGAAACTGATAAAAAGTCGGAAATCAGTGAAGCAAAAGTATCACAGGCAGAAAGTTCTGAAGAAAAATCAGACTCTGATACAGAATCTATACTGCCAGCTGAATCAACAGAAAACGCATCGCAGTTCAAGGTTGTTCAGGACGGTAATAAAAAGAAATTAGTTCCTAAATATGGACATCAGATAGTAAATTCAGAAATTACTGGTATTTATATGAATGCGCCAAAGGGTATTTCGATATATGACGGAAAAGATTTGTCTGAAAATACTTTAAACATAGTTTTCCCAAAAATTATCCCTACTGCTGATAATCCACTTGTTATTACCTCTGAAAACGGCAGCAACATGAATATACTTGCTGCAAAAGGTGAGGACTACGACGAATTTATGAACCTTGAACAGGCTGAATGTGAAAAGACATTTCTTGACGGAGTAAAGGGTGTATTTGAAAAATGCGAAATTACTTTGTTTGAAAAGGATACATATGATTTATATTACGGAGCAAAAAAGGCTGAAAATGATTCATATCACGGGATTAAAATGGTTATAAATGCACAATTGCAGGGAATACCCATTAAGCAGACGATACTTCTTATAAATGCCGTACAGAAAGACAGCAAAGGATATTCCTATACCATTACATATACTGACATGACGTGCGGAGAAATGGACGAAGCAATTGAGGATTCAATTTCAACAATTAAACTGTCAGATATGTCAGAATTTGCAGAACAATACCCTGACCCAAAGGATCTTGCTGAATTTCAGAAGGAAGAAGAAGAAAACAACATTAACCACCAGAGTCCGGGGAAAGTAATAGTCACAAGACCCAACGGAGACAGTATATTTAAAGGCCCAAGCCGAAGAAAAAATACATCCCAGTAAAATTATTCTGGAGAATAAAATATAAAGAGGTTTTAAAATGAAATTAGGAATGGTTGGACTCCCTAACGTGGGAAAAAGTACGCTTTTTAATGCACTTACAAACGCCGGAGCAGAATCGGCAAACTATCCTTTCTGCACTATTGAAAAAAACATAGGCATAGTTTCAGTGCCGGACGAAAGACTGGACAAGTTAGCTGAAATGTATCACCCTGACAAGTTTACTCCGGCAACCCTTGAATTTGTTGATATTGCCGGACTGGTTAAGGGTGCGTCAAAGGGCGAGGGACTGGGAAACAAGTTCCTTGCGGATATCAGAGAGGTTGACGCTATCGTTCACGTTGTAAGATGCTTTGAGGATATTGACATTATTCATGTTGACGGTGAAATAAATCCGGCAAGGGATATTGAAACGATAAACCTTGAACTGATATTCTCGGACATTGAAATGGTTG
The DNA here is from genome assembly GCA_022788225.1 of Oscillospiraceae bacterium. Classification (GTDB taxonomy): domain Bacteria; phylum Bacillota; class Clostridia; order Oscillospirales; family Ruminococcaceae; genus Porcipelethomonas. The sequence continues at coordinate 38,392 of JALEVO010000143.1, forward strand.
ACAGAAGAATAGAGCGCAGCAAAAAGCTTGCAAAGGGCGACAAGAAATATCTTGCTGAAATTGATTTCCTTGAAAGACTCAAAAGTCACCTCGAATCCGGTAAATCTGCAAGAGCCTTTGACTACACAGATGATGAAAGAGAAATTATCAAGTCCACTCCCCTGCTTTCCGGAAAGCCTGTTATATATGCAGCTAACCTTTGCGAGGACGACTTTGTAAACAACATTGAAACCAACGAAAATTTCAATACGGTAAAGAAAATCGCAGCGGAAGAACACTCCGCAGTACTGCCTATCTGCGCACAGATAGAAGCTGAAATTTCCGACATGGAACCGGAAGACAAGGCAATGTTCTTAGGAGAAATGGGACTTAAAGAGTCCGGCTTAAACCGTATTATCAGAGAGGGCTATTCCCTTTTAGGACTTATCTCCTACCTTACCGCCGGACAGCCGGAAGTAAGAGCATGGACTATCAAAAAGGGTACAAAAGCACCGCAGGCAGCCGGAAAGATTCATACAGACTTTGAAAAAGGCTTTATCCGTGCAGAGGTAATAAGCTTTGATGACCTTATGGAATGCGGAAGTATGGCAGCTGCAAAGGAAAAGGGTCTTGTAAGACTTGAGGGAAAAGAATATGTTATGCAGGACGGCGATATCGTTCTGTTCAGATTTAACGTCTGATTTTATATAAAAAGCAAAAACTTCCGGATTTTTCCGGAAGTTTCAGAATATAGAAAAAGTTCATTTTCAATTATTCGGGCGACCAGTGGTCGCCCGTTTTTTCATTTTTCAACAAATTGAAACTACATCAGTCATTTTGATTATTTGTTCTTTTTGAATTCAAGATATTCCTCATAAGTGCCCTGTCTGTCAATACAGCCCTCGGGAGTAATTTCAATAATTCTGTCTGCAACAGTCTGTAAAATTTCATGGTCATGGGACGCTAAAAGCACAACACCTTTAAAGCTGACAAGACCGTTGTTTACTGCCGTAATGCTTTCAAGGTCAAGATGGTTTGTAGGGCGGTCAAGAATGAGAACGTTAGAGCCGAAAAGCATCATTCTTGAAAACATACAACGCACCTTTTCACCGCCGGAGAGAACATTGACTTTCTTGAAGACATCATCGCCGGAAAAGAGCATTCGTCCTAAAAATCCACGAAGATAGGTGTCAGTTTCGTCAGAGGAATACTGGCGCATCCAGTCTATAATTGAGAGGTCGCAGCCGTCGAAAAATTTGTTGTTGTCAACCGGGAAATATGAAGTCGAAGTGGAAACGCCCCATTTGAACGTACCCTCGTCAGGCTGTTCCTCCTCCATGAGAATCTTGAAAAGCATTGTTATAGCCTGTTCGCTTTCACCGATAAATGCAACCTTGTCATTTCTGCCAAGGGTAAAGCTTACATTGTTAAGAAGCTTTACGCCGTCAACCGTTTTGGAGATACCGTTTACTGTCAGTATCTCCTTGCCCAGTTCTCTGTCCGGAGCAAAACCGATAAACGGGTATTTTCTGCTGGACGCCGGCATTTCCTCAACGGTCAGATTATCAAGAAGCTTTCTTCTTGAAGTAGCCTGTCTTGACTTGGACTTGTTTGCAGAGAAACGCTCAATAAAAGCTTTGAGTTCCTTGATTTTTTCCTCGGCTTTCTTGTTCTGCTGTTTTATCATTCTCTGCATAAGCTGGCTGGATTCGTACCAGAATTCATAGTTACCCACATACATTTTGATTTTGGTATAGTCTATATCGACAATATGAGTACAGACATTGTTTAAGAAGTGTCTGTCATGGGATACCACAAGGACAGTACCGAAATATTCCGAAAGGAAGTCCTCCAGCCACTTTACAGCGTCAATGTCAAGATGGTTTGTAGGCTCGTCAAGGAGAATGATATCCGGATTGCCGAAAAGTGCCTGTGCCAGCAGTACCTTAACCTTTTCGTTACCCGAAAGAGCGGACATCTGACTATAGAGTATATCCTCGGGAAGTCCAAGTCCCTGAATAAGCTTTGAGGCGTCTGACTCTGCCTCCCAGCCGTTGAGTTCCGCAAACTCGCCCTCCAGTTCAGACGCCAAAACGCCGTCCTCCTCAGTGAAATCCTCTTTTGCGTAAAGCTCGTCCTTTTTCTTCATTATCTCATAAAGGCGCTCGTTGCCCATGATAACTGTGTCTAAAACGGTAAACTCTTCATAGGCAAAGTGGTCCTGCTTTAACACTGAAAGGCGCACTCCCTTGGGTATAACCACTTCACCCGTAGTAGGTTCAAGGTCACCGCAGAGAATACGCAGAAATGTAGACTTTCCCGCACCGTTTGCGCCGATTATACCATAGCAGTTGCCCCCTGTGAATTTCAGGTCGACGTCCTTGAAAAGTGTCGAACCGCCAAACTGCATACTGACATTTGAAACTGTAATCATTTATAATTCCTCACTTGATTTTTTGTAGACTTTGTTTTTATATGCCTTTTCATTATAGCATAGACCGGAAATTATGGCAAGGGCTGATAAAAAGAAAAACCTCCTGAAACTCTCATTTCAAAAGGTTAATTTTATATGTAACATGGGCACACTGGCATTTGAATAAAATTTTTATACACCTTTCCAGGATTGCTGTCAAGTATATTTTTCTTGAATAATGCAGTACGGTATTCTGAATATTTCTGAAACCCTTGACAAAAATATTTCTGTGGTATATAATATAAACAACCACAAAAATAATCAAACGAGATTATAACTCATGCGTTCCACGCAAAAAGAAATCCCTGAGAGTTGCAGCTCTCAGGGATTTTTTCGGGCTACTTGTCGGACTTTTCATGTCTGTCTAACCACTTGCAAATATAGTAACCAACTACACTTGCCGCAACAGACAATACAAACGAGATTATATATGCCATGAATTCCACCTTCCTCCTTGCGGAAATAGCCGACAATACTTTAATTATACATATTTTCACACTGTTCCTCAATCTGTTTAAAACACGTATTTCATTAATTTCCTCCGAAATACTGGACAAATTGTTAAAAATGCAGTATAATAAAGAGTATATGGAAATTAGGAGGAACAGTTATGTCAAAAAAACCTTTTTACATCACGACCCCGATTTACTATCCGTCGGGAAATCCGCATATCGGTCACTGCTACACAACAGTTGCCTGCGATTCAATCGCTCGTTACAGACGAATGCAGGGTTACGACGTAATGTTTCTTACGGGAACTGATGAACACGGTCTTAAAATAGAACAGAAAGCCGCAGAGGCTGGTATCACTCCGAAAGAGTACGTTGACAATATTGTCGAAACATTCAAAAAGCTCTGGAGCTACATGAATATCAGCTATGACAGATATATCAGAACAACTGATGATTACCACGTTGAAACAGTACAGAAAATCTTCAAGGCATTATACGACAAGGGCTACATCTACAAGGGCGAATACTCCGGAAAGTACTGCACACCATGTGAAAGCTTCTGGACTGATTCACAGCTTGTTGACGGAAAATGTCCTGACTGCGGACGTGAAGTAATCGAAGCAAAGGAAGAGGCTTACTTCTTTAAAATGTCTCCATTTGCCGACAGAATCGAAAAGCTTCTTACTGAAACCGATTACTTACAGCCGAAAACAAGAGCAATCGAACTTGTAAACAACTTCATCAAACCGGGTCTTGAAGACCTCTGCGTTTCAAGAACCAGCTTTAAATGGGGTATTCCTGTAACCTTTGATACAAACCACGTTGTTTACGTATGGATAGACGCCCTTTCAAACTATATCTCTGCTCTCGGCTATCAGAACGAAACATATAACGATTTTGAAAAGTACTGGCCTGCCGATGTCCACATGGTTGCAAAGGACATCATGCGTTTCCATGCAATTATATGGCCTGCAATGCTTATGGCACTTGACCTGCCTCTTCCAAAACACCTTGCAGTACACGGCTGGATTACCTTTAACGGACAGAAAATGAGCAAGTCCATCGGCAACGTTGTTGACCCATTTGTACTGGGCGAACGCTACGGCGCTGACGCTATCCGCTACCATATCATGCGTGAAATGGCACTGGGTGCAGACAGCTCTTTCTCAAACGAAATTATGATAAACCGCATAAATTCTGACCTTGCAAACGGCCTTGGAAACCTTGTTTCAAGAACTGTTGCTATGGTTATAAAGTACTTTGACGGAACAATCCCGGCTGAAAAGCAGTCCGGCGAATTTGATGATGATCTTATCGCTCATGCATCTGCGCTGCGTAAAAAGGTCGACGGTTTCATGGACAAGACACAGCTGCAGAATGCCCTTGCTGAGATTTTCAAGGTGGTTTCAAGAGCAAACAAATATATTGACGAAACTGCTCCGTGGGTACTTGCAAAGGACGAGACAAACAAGCCAAGACTTGCGGCTGTGCTTTACAATCTGCTTGACACTATCAGAATTATTTCATCACTGCTTTGTCCGTTTATGCCGACAACTATGCCAAAGGTTTGGGAGCAGATAGGTGCGGACGAAAACGCTGTTTCCTATGAAAATGCGGGAAAATTCGGTGTACTGCCGGAAAACGTGACTGTAAAGAAAGGCGAGGTTCTCTTCCCGAGAATTGACACTGAAAAGGAAATCGACGAGCTTAACAAGCTTATCGAAGCACAGATGGCTGAAGCTGAAAAGGCACAGCAGAAAATCGAACTTGCTCCGGAAATCACAATCGACGATTTCTTTAAGACAGAACTCCGTGCCGCAAAGGTAAAGGACTGTGAAAAGGTAAAGAAGTCCAAGAAACTGCTTAAATTACAGCTTGACGACGGTATGGGCGGCAGACAGGTGGTTTCAGGTATCGCTGAACACTACAAGCCGGAGGACTTAATCGGAAAAACTGTTATCGTGGTTGCAAACCTTAAACCAGCAAAACTCTGCGGTGAGGAGAGCATGGGTATGATTTGTGCCGCTGATATGCCGGACGGCGGAGTTAAGGTGGTATTCCTTGATGATGACGTTGCACCGGGTACTAAGATAAGATAAGGAGTTTCGCATGAACGACGACAACGTTTTTGAAGATGTTGAACAGCTTTTCTATGAGGCTATGGAGCAGATTGAAAAAATCGAATCCGGAAAAAAATTCTATGTAAGAGATTTGTTTCGTGGATACCAGTGGAATCAGACAGACATGGGTGCAAGGCTTATGCTTGGCAAACTGTTCAGCAATGAAAAGCGAAACAAGTATTTGAAATCCGGTGTTATTGTTCCAATAGAGCAGGACAAGGAAGGAAAGAAAAAACAGCAGCAATATTTAAAAGTTTAGTAATATTACACAAATTCAAGCGGTTGATTTCTACGAAATTAACCGCTTTTTTCTATTGACATACAGCTATGGATATGCTATAATTTAAACACAGAAACAACCCGATAGGGTTGTTAAGCAGAAGCCGCTGGTGAATATTTTAAATTACAATGGAGGAAATCATTATGATTATGAATACCAACAAAAGAGACGCTTATTTAGACAAGGCAATTTCAATCGCTGCTAAACTCAATGCAGGAGAAGATTTTACCGTTTCTCAGCTGTTATCCGATGAACCGGACTGGAAAAATGAAGACTTAGCTCTCAGAGGCAATGTGGGAAAGCTTTTCAACAATCCGGATCACAATTACCTGCTCAGACATGGAATCATTTCAGACAGAGGAAAAACTAAAATTGACGGTTTTGAAGTGGAACTTTATAAAAAGCTCATCTGAAAAACCGTTCTGACCGACAGCGAAAACGAGGGATACAGATTTTGTGTCCCTCATTTTTTATACAAATTTAATAAACCCCCTTGATAAATAAGGGGGTTTAATGTTATAATAGTATTGAACTGCTTATTCAAATCTGTTTTGTATTGCATTGCAGACAAATGCAGCAGGTATACACAGAAAAAACCATAAAACAGTAAAGGGCAGACAGACCTGTCCCAGTATATTAAGCGGCATATCGGAATAGCTCCAGACATTCCAGCCGAAAATTATATTTACTATTACCCCCACTGTAAATTCAACAGCGGTTATAATCAGAGAGCCTAAAATACATTTCTGCCACAGCGGAATTTTTTTCAGATGCGTGAACATTTCGTAGAGAATTGTCAGTATCAGTCCGCCTGTGAGAGTCATAGTCCAGTGGGTGAACCCCCGTGAGGAAACCTCCAGCAGACTGTATACAAAACAGCCGGTCAGAAATACAAATGCTCTTGTTCCGATTGATTCCAAGATAACGCCTCCTAATCATGGGGAACGCCGGACAAGCGTTTCCGTTACAGGTTTATTATGTTTTTTTCTGCGTTTTTTATACATTAAGGGCACCTCTAAAAACCATAGTGCCTCAAATGCGCCGTCAGATTTTTCGTCAGAATGTACTAAAATTTTGCAGGCATACTGGCGTATGTCAAGAAATTTTAGTGCAAAATGACGGAAAATATACAAGCAGATGAGGTGCTAAGGCTTTAGCCGGTGGTTTTTAGAGGTGCCCTTAAGGCATCATCACACAAAACGCCGCTTAAAACGGCAGAATGGAGTTTGTTTATGAGAAAAAGCGGAATTTTAATGCATATTTCCAGCCTTCCGTCTGAATACGGTATCGGAAAAATGGGAAAAGCAGCTTATGATTTTGTTGATTTTCTTGCTGAATCCGGAGTTAAATGCTGGCAGATACTCCCCCTCTCTCCTACAAGCTACGGAGATTCGCCATACCAGTCATTTTCAGTTTATGCCGGAAACCCTTATTTCATTGACTTTGAAACTCTCAAGCAGGAGGGACTTCTTAAAAAATCCGATTATCAGAACATAAAATGGCAGGACAACCCCAATCATGTAAATTACAGCCGTATCTATGCAAACTGCTTTAAGGTTCTCAAACAGGCTTACAAGGTTTACAGACGTGATATTTCCAAAAAGTACAGCAATTTTGTTGAGAAAAACAAGTCGTGGCTTGACGATTACGCTCTTTTCATGGCACTGAAATTCAAAAATGACGGCAAACCATGGTATGAATGGGATAAAAAGCTTGCAATGCGTGAGCCGGAAGCACTGAAAAAAGCTGCTGATGAACTTAAGAAGGAAACTGAATTTTTCAAGTTTATACAGTATAAATTTTTCAGACAGTGGTTCAATCTGAAAAAATACGCCAATGACAAGGGAATCGAAATTATAGGCGATATGCCGATATACGTTTCCTATGACAGCGTTGAAGCGTGGGCGTCGCCGGAACTTTTCCTCTTTGACAAGGGCGGTAAGCCTATAGACGTTGCCGGCTGTCCTCCGGACGATTTTGCCCCCACCGGACAGCTCTGGGGCAATCCGCTCTACGACTGGGAATACCACAAAAAGACCGACTATAAATGGTGGACTGAAAGACTGAAATTCTCCGCAAAACTGTATGACATCGTAAGAATTGACCATTTCAGAGGTTTTGAAAGCTACTATGCCATTCCGTACGGCAGTGAAACTGCTGAAAACGGCGAATGGAGAAAGGGTCCGGGAGCAGAACTTTTCAAGACAGTCCAGAAAGAACTTGGTGCACTTAACATTATTGCCGAAGACTTAGGCTTTATTACAGAGGACGTTCACGAGATGCTCAGAGAGGTGGGCTATCCGGGAATGAAGGTATTGCAGTTTGCCTTCGGGGAAGGCGGCAAAAGCGAACACCTCCCCCACAATTTTGAAAGCTCCAACTGTATTGCATACACCGGAACTCATGACAACGAAACTCTTAAAGGCTGGGTAAATTCAGCCTCTGCTGATACATTAAAGTATGCTATGGCATATTTCAATATCAAAAAGAAAAAGGACATTCCGAAAGGAATGATAAGAGCAGCATGGGGCAGCGTTGCGGAAATTGCAGTTGCTCAGATGCAGGATTTCCTTGAAAGTGACCCGTCGTGCAGAATGAACACGCCGTCTACTACCGGCAGCAACTGGCAATTTCGCACAAAGGAAACTGACTTTACTGAAAAGCTTTCAAAGAAAATCTTAAAGCTTAATAAAATGTATAACCGATAAAAGGAGAGAAATTATGGAACAGTTCAAGGAAACCCTGAGAGCAGCCTTAAAGGACTGCAAAACACCTCAGGACATTCACAATGCAATCGGAAATTCAGTTCTGGAATACACAGCTGAAAACTGGAAAAAGTCAAAATTTGCTCATCAGCACAGCAGACGTGCCTGCTACTTTTCTATGGAATTTCTTGTTGGACGTGCAGTTTACAACAATCTGCTCTGCCTGGGTCTTTACGATGACGCAGAGGCAGTTTTAAACGAAATGGGTACAAGCCTTTCCGCACTGGAGGAAATCGAGGATGCCGCTCTTGGCAACGGCGGTCTTGGCAGACTTGCAGCATGCTTTCTCGACAGCGCTGCGTCAATGGATCTTCCCCTTGACGGCTACGGCATAAGATACAAGTACGGTCTTTTCAAGCAGGGCATTGAAAACGGTTTTCAGACTGAAACTGCTGACAACTGGACACAGTTCGGTGACCCGTGGTCTGTAAGACTGGACAAGGAGGCTGTTGAAGTCAAGTTTAACGGTCAGACAGTTAAGGCAGTGCCTTATGATATGCCGATTTACGGCTGCAAGACAAACCACGTCAGCACGCTTCGCCTGTGGCAGGCAGAAGCTGTAAACGAATTTGATTTCAGACTTTTCAACGAGCAGAAATACCTTGAAGCAAGTGCTGAAAAAACTGCCGCTGAGGACATTTCAAGAGTTCTCTACCCCAATGACGATACAAGAGAGGGTAAAAAGCTCAGATTAAAGCAGCAGTACTTCTTCTGCAGTGCATCATTGCAGGATATCACCAAAAAGCACATGGAGCGTTTCGGCACTCTTGAAAATTTAGCTGACAGCATTACCGTTCAGCTCAATGATACACACCCTGTTATTTCCATTCCGGAGCTTATCAGAATACTGACAGCACAGGGTATGTCCTTTGAAAAGGCATTTGCCATCACAAAGAATGTATTCAACTACACAAACCACACAGTAATGCCGGAAGCGCTTGAAAAGTGGGAATGTTCACTGATAGAGGAACTTCTGCCGGAAATTTACTCAATTATTCTTCAGATTCACGAACAGCTGATATCTGAAATGTACTCAAAGGGTCTTGAAAAGGAAAAGTTTGAGAAAATTATGATTATCAGAAACGGTCTTGTAAATATGGCTGATATGGCTGTTTACTGCTCGTCATATGTAAACGGCGTTGCTGAGATTCATACTCAGATACTTAAAGATACAGTTCTTGCAGACTGGTACAAGCTTTATCCGGAACGTTTCCAGAACAAGACAAACGGTATCACACAGCGCCGCTGGCTGGCACTGTGCAACAAGGAACTTGCGGCAATGATAACCGACCTGACAGGCGGAGAGGAATGGATGACAGACCTTGACAGGCTCAAAGCCCTGGAGCAGTATGCGGACAATGATGAGATAATCAACCGTTTTCTCAACATCAAAAAGGAAAACAAAAAGGCTCTTGCGGAATACATCAAAAAGGCAGAGGGCATTGAAATAAATCCGAATACTGTTTTTGACATTCAGATAAAAAGACTTCACGAATACAAGCGTCAGCTGCTGAACGCTTTCTCAATACTCTACATCTATTTCGGAATAAAGTCCGGAGAAATCATCAATATGAACCCTGTAACCTTTATTTTCGGTGCAAAGTCTGCTCCGGGCTACCGCAGGGCAAAGGGTATTATAAAGTACATCAACGAGATTGCAAAGCTTGTTGAAAACGACGAGGAAGTAAGCAGATACATCAAGGTTGTATTTGTTTCAAACTACAATGTTTCCTACGCTGAAAAGCTTATTCCGGCGGCTGACATTTCAGAGCAGATATCTACTGCCGGCACAGAGGCGTCCGGTACAGGCAACATGAAGCTTATGCTCAACGGCGCAGTTACTCTCGGCACATACGACGGTGCAAACATTGAAATTGTTGAAGAGGCAGGAGAAGAAAACAACTACATCTTCGGTGCAAAGGTTGAAGAACTGAAAGAGATCATGCCGGAATACAACAGCAGAAAGCTGCTTTCAGAAAATGAGAAGATAAGACGTGTTGTTTCAACCCTTATTGACGGTACTGTTTCCGACGGCGGAACAGGCGTTTTCAGAGAACTTTACTACTCGCTGACAGACGGTGCGTCATGGCATTCACCGGACAATTACTATCTGCTGGGCGACCTTGAAAGCTACATTGAAGTAAAGCTGAAGTGTATCGGCGATTTCGGCAGTAAAAAGGTTATCGGCAAAAAGATGTGGTTGAATATGTGCAATGCAGGCAAGTTCAGTTCTGACAGAACTATCAGGGATTATGCGGAAAATATCTGGCATATCGGAACAGTTGAAGTTTAATAATTTGTCGAGGCAGTCAACTACGCCCGCCGAACGGCAAATTAAAAGTTTCGCCAGCCTTTTCAAAGGCTGCAGGGGTTCAAAGGGGACGGCTGTCCCCTTGTCGCTCACCGCAGTGAGCGAAACTCCTAAAAAAGCCGCCGTTCAAAGAAGGCAAAACCAATCACACTAACGTAACAAGTCAACTAACCAGAATCCAATATATCCACGGCGGCTTTTTTCATTTAAGAGCGCAGCAATTTAAATGAACCGCCGTCAGGCGGCGAAAAACCAAAGGCATGGTTCAAGCTAAATCTAAGAACATAAACAAAAGACCCTCTGAAAATTTCTCAGAGGGTTACTTTTTTCGTATCGTTAGCTTTTCTCGCCTATCGGCGGTCATTCAATACGCTGAGCTGTTGAATGACAAAAGCCACCGTGAAAAATCACGATTTTGGTTAGTATAATATTTATTTTTAGTTTGCATTTTTTGTTCAAAGAACGGCGGCTTTTTTAGGAGTTTCGCCCTCTGCGGAGGGCGACAGGGGGACCGCCGTCCCCCTTGACCCCCTGCAGCCTTTGAAAAGGCTGGCGAAACTTTTAAATCAGTATCTTCTGCAAATAGTCTTTTTATGATAGCTTATTTCATAGCCTTAACT
>JALEVO010000150.1 GCA_022788225.1 Oscillospiraceae bacterium
TGCAACGCCTGCACCGGTAAAAATTGTATTTTTCATAAGCTACTCCAATCTGACTGTTATCAGTCAAAATAACCCTTTGCTGCAAGCAGTTCAGCTAAAAGTACGCCGCCGCCTGCTGCGCCTCTTAATGTATTGTGTGAAAGACTTACAAACTTGTAGTCATACTGTGAATCTTCTCTTAAACGTCCTGCTGAAACAGCCATTCCGCCTTCAAGATTTCTGTCAAGCTTAGCCTGCGGACGGTTATCCTCTTCAAAATAGTGGATAAACTGCTTTGGTGCTGACGGGAGATTGAGTTCCTGCGGTGCGCCCTTGAATTCAGCCCACTTTTTGAGAATCTCTTCCTTTGAAGGTTTCTTTTCAAAGGATACAAAAACAGCTGCTGTGTGACCGTCTGAAACAGGTACTCTCAGACACTGTGTTGTGATTGACGGTGTTGTTGCATTGACAATTTTGTCGCCCTCAATGTGTCCCCATACCTTCAGCGGCTCCTGCTCTGACTTTTCTTCCTCGCCGCCGATAAACGGAATAAGATTGTCAACCATTTCCGGCCATGTTTCAAAAGTCTTTCCTGCGCCGGAAATTGCCTGATATGTGCAGGCGAGAACCTTTGTGATACCAAATTCTCTCAGTGGGTTAAGAGCCGGAACATAGCTCTGGATTGAGCAGTTTGACTTAACTGCGATAAAGCCTTTCTTTGTGCCAAGACGCTTTCTCTGTGCCTCGATTATCTGAATGTGGTCGTCGTTGATTTCCGGAACAACCATCGGAACATCAGGTGTTCCTCTGTGTGCGGAATTGTTTGAAACTACCGGAATTTCAGCCTTAGCGTACTTTTCTTCAAGAGCCTTTATCTCGTCCTTTTTCATGTCAACTGCGCAGAAAACGAAGTCAACAAGTTTTCCGATTTTTTCAATGTCCTCAACAGCGTTGAAAACAACCATTTTCTTCATCTTTTCCGGCATTGGCACCTGCATAGCCCATCTTGAGCCTACAGCCTCTTCGTATGTCTTGCCAGCAGATCTCGGGGACGCTGCAAGAGCCTTTACCTCAAACCACGGGTGATTCTCCAGCAGAGTAGCGAATCTCTGACCAACCATACCTGTTGCACCAATAATGCCGACGTTAAAATGCTTCATTTTAAAAACTCCTCACATAGTTAAATATAATAAATTAAAAAAACCGGTTGAAAACCGGCGCATCATACGATATAATAGAAATATTGACATTGCAACTATATTTAAAATTGAATGCCGATAGCTCTCCATCAAACGCTGATGACAATCACAATCCTGTTAAGACTGCAATCAGAACGAATTTTACCGGGATTCGTCCTTCGGCAGCATTGCCTTTTGCGTCTGCATAAAGCGGAATGGTTTTCCTGTCAGACGTTACTCATCGCAGCTGCACCTCTACCATAAACCTATAATATCACGTTATCTTTGTTATGTCAATAGAGTTTTTAAAATTTTGAGGTATAGAAAATGAAAAAATCTGATTTTTACTATGATCTTCCTGAAGAACTCATTGCTCAGACACCTGTCGAGCCGAGAAATCATTCAAGACTTATGAAAATTGACAGGGAAAGCGGTGAAATAACCCATGCCCGTTTCTATAATTTATGCGATTACCTGAAAAAAGGTGATTTGCTGGTACTTAACGATTCAAGGGTACTTCCGGCAAGGCTTTACGGTGAAAAAAAGGGTACCGGCAGTTTTATTGAATTTCTGCTCCTTGAACAGAAAGGGGACAAGGTGTGGGAGATTATCTGCCGTCCGGGAAAAAAAGCTAAGGTCGGCACAGAATTTTCTTTCGGAAACGGAAAACTCAATGCAGTTGTGACAGAAGTCAAGGACGACGGAAACAGAATCGTTAAATTTGAGTGCGAGGGCAATTTCTATGCAGTTCTTGACGAGATAGGACAGATGCCCCTGCCGCCTTACATTACAAAAAAGCTGGAGGACAAGGAGCGCTATCAGACGGTTTACTCAAAGGAGATAGGCTCTGCCGCCGCCCCTACTGCCGGACTTCATTTCACAAAGGAAATGCTGGAAGAGATAAAGGCAATGGGCGTTGACATTGCCTATGTGACGCTCCATGTGGGACTGGGTACATTCCGTCCGGTCAAGGAGGACGATATCTTAAAGCACAAGATGCACAGCGAGCATTACCATTTAAGCGAGGAAACCGCAGAAAAGATAAACCGCACCAAAGCTGCCGGCGGACGTGTCATAGCTGTCGGTACAACTTCATGCCGTACTCTGGAGAGTATGCAACTTGAAAACGGTCTTGTAAAGTCAGGGGACGGTTACACGGATATTTTCATATATCCCGGTTACAAATTCAAACTGCTTGACGGACTTGTAACAAACTTCCATCTTCCGGAAAGTACCCTTATCATGCTTGTTTCGGCATTTTTAGGCTACGAGAAAACCATGAATGCATACAAGGTGGCAGTTGAGGAAAAATACAGATTTTTCAGTTTCGGCGATGCAATGGTGATTT
>JALEVO010000155.1 GCA_022788225.1 Oscillospiraceae bacterium
TATTCCATATTCCGCATTGCAGTTATCAGTAAAATCAGACGGCAGATTTTTATATGGAAAGTCGCTTGAAATACCAATTTTTTCGCCGTTCAGCACCTCCGCCGAAAGTTCCTTTGCGGCTTTCATATCGCATATATGCAGATTGTTTGCCACTGCAAAGCTGTCGGGAGAAAATTTTCCTCCGGTATCGGTTGCGGTTGTTATGACAGGTGTTGCACCGATTTTAGCAGCTATAAATTCAGCCAGCGCATTTGCACCGCCGATATGCCCTGAAAGGAGCGATACTGCAAACCGCCCCCCCTCGTCAACTGCCACAACAGCAGGGTCGGTAAGCTTGGAGCGTAAAAGCGGAGCAATTTTTCTCACGGCAATTCCGGCGGCTGAAACAAAAATCAGTCCGTCGCAGACATAAAACAATTCGTTTACAAGCGACTGCAAATCCTCAAAAATCACTCCGTTTTCAGCGGGATATTTATGAAAACAGTAATGTACAGCATGGTGCTTTTCATTCAGTACTGACACGATTTCCCAGGCAATTTTACCGCCCTTTGCAGTCAGCGAAATAACGGCAAATCTCATTTTTCTGCCTTTCTGAATCCGGTTTCAAAGGTCTTGTCGTAAAGCTTTGAAAGTGCGTAATCATTGCCGAGAAATCCTCCCACTGCTATAAGCGCAGTTTTGGTTATACCGTTTTCAGCGGCAGTTTGCGCAAGTGATGAAACAGTACAGCGGCAGACCTTTTCGTCCTCCCAGCTTGCCTTATAAATGATTGCCGTCGGAGTATCAGCACTGTAACCGCCCTTTATCAGTTCCGCCGAAAGTTCTTTCAGCATACCGGTGCTCAAGAAAATCACCATTGTTGAACCGTGCGCCGCAAGACTTGCTATACTCTCTCTGCCCGGCACTGGAGTGCGCCCTGCCATTCGGGTTATGATAACGGTCTGGGACACCTCCGGCAGTGTATATTCCGCTTTCAGAGCCGCCGCCGCACCACAAAATGAGCTTACCCCCGGACAAATCTCATAGCTGATTCCGAGAGCGTCAAGCCTGTCCATTTGTTCTCGAACTGCACCGTAAAGACAGGGGTCGCCGGTGTGCAGTCTTACAGTCATTTTTCCCTCAGATTCCGCTTTTTCAATGGCGGAAATAACCTCGTCAAGAGTCATATATGCGCTGTTGAGTATCTCGCAGTTTTCACCGGCATATTCAAGCAGTTCCGGATTTACAAGAGAACCGGCATATATAATAAGGTCAGCCTTTTCAAGCAGTTTCATACCTCTTACTGTGATAAGATCCGGCGCACCGCACCCTGCCCCCACAAAATTAACCATTATATTCCTCCGTTATCAGTTTAATAAGCTCCTCCACAGAGGAAGTCTGACCTATTATTCCAGATTTGTTTGAAAACATCAGAGCACCGATTTTCACAGAGTTTTTCACCCTTGCGTTGAGGTAGTACTCCGTTTTCTGCATGAGTATTTCCGATACCTTTTCAAGCACTCCGGCATTCTGAAATATCTCCAGAGCCGCATCAACCGTTACACATTCCGGAATTTTACGCAGAATTTCAACATCTGCTCCGGCAAGCACACCGCAGGTCACAAGCACGTCCATTCGCCCGTCAGCCTGTGCGGAATGGGTATTCATGATACCAGCCCCCAGCTTTACAAGCTTTCCGATATGCCCGACTATAAGAATACTCTCAAATCCGTATTCAAGGGCAGCGTCAATCGCCTCTCCGATAAAATTACTGCATTTTACTCCCTTGTCGGAGATATATGGCATTTTCTCTGTCAGAAAATCATCGCTGTAATTGCCGATAGTAAGGAGAAGATTTTTCAGTCCCTGCGCCCTTCTGACACGTTCCTCCATGCGGATAGTTTCCACAAGCGCCGCACTGCTCATAGGCTCAACAATTCCGCTTGTTCCGATTATAGATATGCCGCCCTCAATGCCCATTCTGGGATTGTATGTTTTACGGGCAAGTTCCTCGCCGCCGGGTACTGAAACTGTAATTTTAAAACCACCGTAATAGCCATATTCCTCAGAAATTACACCGACTGCCTCTTTAATCATTTTTCTCGGAACACTGTTTATAGCCGCCGCTCCAACAGGCTGGTCAAGACCTTTGGCGGTAACAGTGCCTATTCCCTCGCCGCCGCAGATTTCAATGCCGGAGGAGATTTTTTCAGCCTTTGCAAAAACGCTGATACCGTTTGTTATGTCGGGGTCGTCGCCGCTGTCCTTGACAACAGAGCACTGTGCAAAATCTTTTTCTATAAGGCAGTTTTGCACATCAAGGTCAAGGACAACACCTTTTGGTGTCATTATATTGACACTGTGCACAATTTCTCCGGTCAGCAGCATTTCTGCCGCCGCCTTTGCCGCTGCCGCAGCGCATGAACCTGTGGTGTAACCACAGCGGAGTTTCTCTTTTCCGTGGTAAATATATTTTTCAAGCATTATTTTTCCTTAACAGCAGTAAACAGGGTGAAATATCCGCATTTGTCCGGTATTTTTTCTGCTCCCCTGTAGATTTTTTGCGTATCAAGACCGCAGTCACAGACCGCATTGATATTCTCAAAACCTTTTTTACGAAGTTTTTCCCTGATATCCGCAGAATCACGACCGCTTTTCATGATAACGGCGGTGCAGTCAGTATCAAGGAGTTTGTCAAAGTCAGTGCATGACGAGGGCATTACAACAAGGGGATTTTTCCCCTGAACAAGTGGTTCTCCTATTTCTGCGGCGGCGGCGCAAAAGCTTGTAACTCCGGCACAGACTGAAAGCTGTCCCCCGTTTTCCTTAATAATAGCCGCTATATATGAAAAGGTAGAGTAAACCGAAACATCACCGATATTGAGAAAAGCAATATTTTTTCCGCTTTCGAGGTACGGCATGAGCGTTCCTGCAATTTCGTTATGACGTTTCTGAAGTACCTGTTTATCCGCTGACATAAGAAAATCGAGATAAACAATTTCTTTCTGTGAAATATCGCACACATCTTTAACAATTTCAAGGGCAAGAGTATTTTCTCCCTTTGTACGTGGCACTGCAATGACCTCGCATTCATTAATTATCCTGACAGCCTTTAATGTGATAAGCTCCGGGTCACCCGGTCCCACGCTTACGCCGTACAATGTTCCGTTCATCACATCACCCCTTTTCCCTGTCATAAAGCTGGTATAACAAAGCATTACATATTGCAGCTGCCACAGTACTTCCGCCTTTTCTGCCATCTGCCACGATATACGGCACGTCGTCGCCCATGATAAGCTTTTTGGACTGCTCCACGTTGACAAATCCCACGGGCGCACCTATAACCAGTGATGGTTTAATTCTGCCCTCGTGAATCAGTTCATGGATACGTATAAGTGCAGTAGGAGCGTTGCCAACTGCAAAAATCACATTTTCCCTGCCGAACATATCAGCCGCCTTTTCCATGGAAATAACCGCCCTTGTGACACCGCTTTCCTTTGCCTTTTGTGCCACGTCCTTATCACCCATAAAGCAGAAAAGCTTACAGCCGAATTTCTCCGCCGCAGGTTTGCTGATACCGGAAAGAGCCATGTTTGTATCAGTTACGATGACTGCACCGTTTTTCAGAGCGTCTTTTCCCAGTTCAACTGCGTTTGCAGAAAATTTCAGATTGCGGCAGTAGTCAAAATCGGCAGTTGTGTGTATCACACGTTTCAGCACCAACTTTTCGGATTCAGAAAGATGTGACACATCACCCAGTTCACTTTCTATTATTTCCATACTACGCTTTTCTATTTCACTGGGAAGAATATTTTCGATTTCCATTTTCCGCTCCTTTCACCGTAAACAAAAAAGCCATAACTCCCGCTGTCTGCGGGAATTATGACCAAAACGGATTTTCACCGGATTCCCTTAAATTTGCAGGTATGCAAAATTAGTTTCCGATAATATTATTTTCAGCAGCCGATAAGCTTTGTAAATTCTGTGTCAAGCTTTGATTCCAGTGCAGCTGCTTTGTCCTCAGAATCGCCTGTTGCTGTGTAATATGCCTTGATTTTCGGCTCAGTACCGGACGGACGGATTAT
>JALEVO010000157.1 GCA_022788225.1 Oscillospiraceae bacterium
CTGTAACCGTATGAATCAATACACGGGGTTATTTCTGTTCTTTTAAACACTTCAAAATCCGCTTTGTAATCACCGGTCATACTGTCTTTTTCATCTAACATCAGCGGATATTTGGTTTTATCATTTGCAGGCTGAGTTGCAGTACACAATACTACCGCAGCACCACAGACATTTGTGAGAAAATTGACCGCAAGGTTAAATAAATTCACACATTTAAGCGGTATTGACTGCACCTCGTCTATAATAATGACCGCCCTGCTAAGACGATGCATTCGGCGGACTGACGCAGTTTTAGAAGAAAAAAGAGTATTCAGAAACTGTACCATTGTCGTGGCAATTACCGGCGAATCCCAGCGTTCAGTGTGGGCTTCGTATTCTTTGTATTTCTGGGAATCTTCTTCAGGGTCAAGCTGTGCAGCTGCATCAGAATGATGCTCTGTGAAATATTCACTTCCTGCAATACTGCATATTTCATCACTGTTTTGTTCAAGTATCGACATAAACGGAGCTGTATAAATAATTCTTTCCATGTCGTGTGCAATACAGTAGTCAACTGCAAACCGCAGAGAGGAAAGAGTTTTTCCGCCTCCTGTCGGTACTATCATTCTGCATACCTTAACGTCATTTTTTGCAAATGCTGCACATCTGTCAGATATGCTCCTTCTTTGCAATGAAATTTTATCTTTTCTCTCTGAAAACCGATCCAGCTTTTTTTCCATTGCGTCATGCATACGTTTCCACAGCATTTTTCTTTCGTCCGCACTTATTTCCTGATGTAATTCTCCGGACATAAAATCCGCTGTGTCAATTCTGTCTGCATCCATTAATGCGGACTGGAGCATACGCTCTGTCATGCCGATATAAAAAGCATAGTCGGTTTTACCCTTATATATACTTTTTATCTTTGCCCTTATTGACTTATATTCGCTCAAAGCTTTATCCAGCAGTTCTGACAATTCTTTTTCAGAAACAACTGTATATATATTTTCTCTTATATTTTCATAATCATAATCTGAAGAAATGCGCTTCTGAAAATAATCACAGCAATTTGAATCTACCCAGTCATGCAGTCCGTGATGTGAAATAATTGTTCTGGCAATAAGTGACAGCACACCTGCGTTTTTATCATCGGCTATCTCTGTCAGGTATCTTGCTCCGGCATAACTATGGTCTATTTCTCCTCGCTTTACTGCTGAAAGTCCCCGGATATAATTATTGAAATCACCAGTCATCTTTCCGGCATCGTGGAAAAGCCCCTGTACCCTTCCAATATTTTCAGTGCCGAAACTCATACAGAATTTCTGACACAGATCCGCAGTATTCCGGCAATGTTCTCTCACAGTCTGTATTTTATCACCGTTTATATGTGCAGCATATTTCATTTTGCACCTCCGTTTTAACAAATTATACCACATTATTCACATATTGTCAACAATTAATACACAATTTCTTATTATAAAAAGAAAGCTATTGTATAAAACGCACAATAGTTCTATGCCTGGCGTAGGTTGCCTCCGGATTGCATAAAAACCACGCTGACACTGGAATACTGTCACTTTCTCCGGTGCATTTCCTACAAAACTTGGAAAAAACACATTTTGCCAGATGACAAAATTTCTACTCTTAACTTTACCAGCCTTGAAATCATTTCATATTCCCTGCAAATGCTTCAAATGTTCAGTCGGTGGAAAAAACGTGTCAAATATATCAAGTAATATTGACAATTTGTTATAATTATGTTATCATTAGTTAGATTAATTTTATACGATATTTTCGTCAGAAAATTTAATAATTATTCAAACAGTAAAGTCTGACATTTTTTGTATACATATCGGTATGCCGTCTTTATTTGAAATATACAGTTGACTAAATTGTTTTAGCAGGGAAGTGATAAAATGATAGGCCTTAAAGGTCAACAGATTACAGAAGATGACGTTACAGAAGTAACTTTAAAATCACTGGAAACTGATAAGACTGGTGTTATAGATTATCCTATCCTGGAGTTCGACGAACGTGCGTTAAACCTTTTATGCACAGGTATTCAGGAAACCCTGAAATACAGCAAAGTCATGCCTGCCGGTGGCTACATATATAAAGCCGTGAAACGAGCATTTGATTTTATTGCATCACTGCTTGCCCTGCTGATACTTCTGATTCCAATAGGATTAGTTTCTTTGCTGATCTATCTGGAAGACAGAGGAAATCCGTTTTTTTCACAGATACGTCTTACAGAAAACGGAAAGCCATTCAGAATGTACAAGCTCCGCTCTATGTGTATGGACGCAGAATCACGTTTCACTGAAGTACAGAAAGAGAACAAAAGTGACGGTCTGGCATTTAAAAGTGATGATGACCCGAGAATTACTAAAATCGGAAAATTTATCCGTAAAACCTCAATTGATGAATTGCCGCAGTTCTGGAATGTCCTTAAAGGTGATATGTCACTTATCGGACCTCGTCCGCCGCTGCCCCGTGAAGTTGTGCTGTATACTCCGGAGCAGATGGACAGATTGCTGGTAAAAGGCGGTCTTTCGTGCATTTGTCAGACAGAAGGACGCAGTGATATGGAATTTGAAAAATGGGTTGAAACCGATGTAGAATATATCAAAACCCGTAATGCCGCACTTGACCTGAAACTGTTGTTTAAAACTGCAGCAGCAGTATTACTCCGAAAAGGTGCAAAATAATGATTTGTTTCTTTTTCGCACAGTTATCCTGTCTGAAACGGTTACTTTCTGTATATTAACAAGAATTAAATGACCCTCGTAAACTGATTTGTTTACGAGGGCTTATCAATACAGTGTTATATGTAAAGCAATATGCTTATACAGGGGAAAAATTATGACATACGCAATATCTGATATTCACGGCTGTTATGATGAATACATTAAACTGCTTGACAAAATCGGTTTTTCAGATGATGACACCTTATATATAATTGGTGATATCTGTGACAGAGGACCAAAACCAATTGAAGTGTATAAAGACGCAATGAGCCGGAAAAATGTTCATGTCATTCTGGGAAATCACGATTACATGGTACTTCAGAATTTAGTAAGCCTTATGTGCGAAGATGATTCAGGTACTGACGACAGTGTTTCAGTCTGGACTGACAACGGCGGCAGAACTACAATCGACGGAATTTTACGGTTATCAGATGATGAAATAATGCAGCTTATTGAGTATATCAGCAGTTTTTCAAAGTATGAATATCTGACAATACAGGGCAAAAAATATATCCTTGTACACACTATTCCGCAGGATTTTTCAGAGGATAAAACCTTTGAAGAATATGATTTTTACCAACTGCTCTGGGGACGTCCTGACTATAACAAGCGATATTTCAGGGATGAAAATACATTTCTCGTAACAGGTCATACACCTACAAGATGTATCAGAAGCGACGGCAAATACGAAGTATACAAAGAAAACGGTCACATTGCAATAGACTGCGGCTGCGTATATGGCGGAAATCTCTGCGCATACTGCTTTGAAAAGGACAAAGTATTTTATTGCTCCCATGATTAACGTGTGAGGTGATTACATGAAAAAATTTGTTCCATACGAAAAACTAAGCAAAAAGGAACAGAAACGGCTTAATCTGCTTAAACGTGCAGGCTGGGGGAATATTAACCCGGTAACAAGAACTGTTCCGGACAAAAAGAAATACAAACGTAAGGAAAAGTATCATTCTGATTACACAGAACAGTAAGGAGGAAATATGTTTACAATTGAAGGAAAATACAATACAGCAAAAGTCTATACAGATTCCATTGAAAGTTCAGCAGAGGGACAGATAAAAAAACTGCTTGACCAGAGTTTTGCAGAAAACAGCAGAATACGCATAATGCCTGATGTCCACGCCGGTGCAGGCTGTACCATAGGAACAACAATGACTATAAGCGACAAGGTCGTTCCGAATCTTGTAGGGGTCGATATCGGCTGCGGAATGGAAACAATTGCACTGAAAAATACAAGAGCCGAACTTCCAAAGCTTGACAGCTTTATCCATGAAAATATACCTGCCGGAATGACTGTCCGTACAGATGTGCATAAGTACATTTGTGAAACACATCTTGAAAAGCTCCGGTGCAAAAAGAACATTAATATCCAGCGTGGGGAACTCAGCCTTGGTACACTTGGCGGCGGAAATCACTTTATAGAAATTGACAAAGATGACGAGGGAAAGCTTTACCTTACAGTACATTCAGGCAGCCGTAATATTGGCTTGCAGGTGGCGCAGTTTTATCAGGACGCTGCTTTCAAGGCATTGGGCAGTCAGGAGGAAATACCCTATGAACTGGCATACTGTGAGGGCAGTCTGCTTGACGATTACCTGCATGATATGGAAATTATGCAGGAATTTGCCGACTGGAACAGACGTGCAATAGCTGATACTATAATGAAAGGCTGCAAGCTTAAAGAGGACTCCCGCTTTACAACTATCCACAATTATATTGATATTGAACATGGTATTCTGCGTAAAGGTGCAGTGTCAGCGCAGAAAGGTGAAATACTGCTGATTCCAATTAATATGCGTGACGGTGCGCTTATCTGTGAGGGACTTGGAAATGAGGACTGGAACTATTCAGCGCCCCACGGTGCCGGCAGACTTATGAGCCGTAAAGAAGTCAAGGGTACTTTTACAGTCAGTGCATACAAAAAGGAAATGACTGGTATCTATTCTTCAACTATAAACGAGGAAACACTTGATGAATGTCCAATGGCATACAAAAGTACAGAGGATATCCTGTCACACATTTCACCTGCTGCAAAGGTTATAAAACAAATCAGGCCGATTTATAATTTTAAAGCCGGCGAGAATCAGTCAAGGAAAGTAAAGAAAAAATAATTTTTATAAAAAGAATTCCCGTCAGAACTTATGTTATCTGACGGGAATTTTCTGTTATCCGATAATATTCTGTCTGTTCATCTCATCTGCAACAAGTTTTGCAACTGCCGCTGCTCCTGTTTCGGTAAAATGTGTCATATCCGTATCGGAAAGCTCTGTTGAAATAAGATGATAGGTGTAGGCGGTATCATAGCCTATTGAATTGTAGTGGTCAACCATAAGAGCGTTAAGGTCAACGCAAGGGATATTATAATGTGCAGCAAGCTGTTTCATGGCATTGCAGTAATTTGCATAGCTGCCCTCAAATTTTCCGGTACTGCTGTTATAGGCTTTAAGTCCCAAAACTGTTGTTACCAGAACCGGCTTTCCGCCCTTTTCAAGTGCACCCTCAATATATTTGGCAATATAATACTCAAAACTGCCCTCTGTACCCGGAACTGAACCGCTTACCGGCGCATAACGCTCAGCATTGTTATACGCAGAATCATTTATGCCGAACTGTACAAGCAGATAATCTCCGCTCTTCATTTCATTGAGAATGGTATCAAGTCTGCCGTTATCATAAAAACTCTTGGAGCTTCTTCCGGCTATGGCATGATTTGAAACTGTATAGCCCTCCGGCAGATAATCCTGTAAATACGCTCCCCAGCCCTGCTGTGGTGCATAGCTTGAACGGTAGGTCTGAACTGTGGAATCACCGGCAATATATACTGTTACATCTGAATTTTCCGGCGTATCCGGCTTTTCCTCAGGAACGTATATTTCCGCTATCGGCTCATCTGTTTTTTCAATATAAAGGGAGTCAATATTAGGTCCGCCCTGTTCCGACTGCGAAGTCATGCGGATAATATTTTTGCCCTTGTTAAGAGGAAGTACTATTCCTCTTGTGTTCCATACTGTCCAGCTTTCTGTGGAAAGGAAGTCCTGAACCCAGTAATCAGCGGCGCCGTTTACCTCAATTTTCATAGCACGGTTTGCTGTACTGCCGTTTGCAATACTGAATGAACAAAGGTAATTTCCGCTTTCGGGAGCAGTAATGCTCCACTCAATAAAGCTTCCGACACAGTTGTCAAGATTTACATAGCTATCCTTCTTAAAACCGGTATTCACATTTTCAGTAATACCCATTGAAAATGACATTTCATCAGCATAGTAAAATGCACTCTTGTTTTTAAAAGCATCAAAACCTTCATTTTTCAAAAGGAAATTGTTTATATCCGCAAGGTCGTCACCATTTACAAAACCGTCTGAATTTGTATCAGCAAACTGCCTTTCTGTACCTTTGAATCTTTCAGTTTTAAGATTTCTTTTAATTACAGCGAGGTCAAAAACGTTTACAACGCCGTCATGGTTTACATCACCGACAATTATTTCGTCAGGTGCTTTTTCAGTAAATGTTACAGGTTCTAATATCCATGACTGGCAGGCATGACCGTTTATTTCCCACTGCTGAATGTTTTCGCCTGCCGCAGCTGACGCATTTTTTACCTCAACAGCACTCTTGTCATTTGTCACTTTTGTGGTAATGATATATGTGCCGTTGCCGTTATCCACAAATTTAAAAAGCTGTGCGTCACTGTTTGTATTGGTGTAAATACCGATATTTGTACCTGAATCAGTCTTTCCCATGTCTAAATCAAGGAGAAATTCACCGTTTCCGACTGTGCTGTAAATGTAGTAATAACCGTTATCGGCGGCTTTCACTGACCACACATTTCCCGGCAGGATTTCTGCTCCGCTCTGCTGTGATACATTTGTACCGTTTACAGCCGCTGAATTTTCAACCTCCATATACAGACCGCTGTTTGCATTTTTTATTCTGTAATTTTTAGAAGCGTCAATTTCTGCACCGGTTTTCAGCTCTGAAGCCTCCCAGTCTATCTGTGCTGCCGCAAGCTCTGCAAGCTTTAATGCGCCCTGCCTGTTGGGGTGGAGAGTATCGCCGTCCATGTATAGGGCAGTAGTTGCCTCCTGTCCGATTTCCTTGCAGTAATCAAAAAAGAGATTGAAAAGGTCTATCACCTGAACGCCCTGCTCCTGACCGATTTTATCAAGAGTTCCACCAAACCATCTTCCTGTAAGATTAGGATTGTTTGTAACGTCTGTGGCTCTTCCCTGCTGTTTTACAAGTATTACAGTCATACCCTTTGCTTTGGCACGTACAACCATGTCGGTAACAGTCTGATAATATTCATCTTCATTGGAATAGTTTGTATCATTAATGCCGATTGAGATTATATAGATATCGCCTTTTTTGCCGTAATACTCGATAGCATCAAACTGTCCTGCATCAACGAAACCTTTTGCATACTGTCCGCTTGCAGCCATATCACGAACCTGCCATACGCTTGTATCAATAAACTGGTTAAGCACCTGTCCCCAGCCTGCCTGTACGCTTGTATCAAGGGGGTAGTAATTGCAGACTGTTGAGTCACCGCACATCCATACTGTTTTCGGCATTGTGGCATCATCGGAAATTTTTGTGATTTCCAGTGCACTTATTGAAAATGCGTAACCAGCCTTACCTGCCGCCGCACGGATATTCAGCTGACCGTCCGTAACCGGAATAACAATTGAATCAACTGCGTTGTTGCCGGTCATGTTGACTATCTGGAGCATACCCTCCATATAAACACTGGTGCGGTTGGTGTTTCCTAAAGTCACAGTTACTCTGTAAAGACCGTTATCAAGGTCAACATCAAATGTGTTATCCCCATTTTCAGTATCAGTAAACTGAACCGCATCACTCAGTGCTCCGCTGCCGGAGGCTGTCACGTCCTTTACTCCGGCAGTGTTTCTGAAACCGTAGCCCAGCGAACTGCTGTAAGCCTGTGAGGCGCTGACGGAAGTGTATCCGTTTTCAGCAGTACCGCCAAGGTCAAATTTATAATACGATGCCGCCGCATTTACCTTAGTCAGACTGTCAGTACTGCAGAATATAAGACATATCATACTCATGCACATAAGGACTGACAGTATGCGCTTAAAACTTGTTTTTATCATCACATTCACCCTCTGTAAATCTGTCTGTTATTCCTTGTCAGCTGATGTGTAAACTGTAGGCTTTTCCGGCAAAGCGTAACCTGTGCCTAAGAAAAAGCTTGTATTCGGAGCCTGGTTATATCCGACATTTTCAATTGCAACGCCTGTTCTGTACTGGGAATCATGCATAAGTGTGAACAGTTTGACATCGGTTGCGGAGGTTGTTTCAAAGATTCTCAGTGAATTTCCGTCGTTTGCACTGAATATCATTTCCTCTCTCCAGTCACCGAAGATATCAGCTGTCAGGCAGGCATTTGACTTGGTGTAGTTATTATATGCCGCACCGTCACCGGTGAATACTCTTGTCGGACCAGGTTTTTCAGCCATTGTACGGTCAAGAGCCTCTCTTTCAAGGTCACCGTCCCACCATACTGCTGAATTCATGCTCCACTTGATCTTATCACTCCAGTTATAGCCGGTTTCCTCAACCTTGCCGGTAGAAGCATTGTATGCATAAACTTTTCCGTCTGCAACGCTTGTAAATTCCATTCCGACACTGTCAGCTGTCAGATTCAGCGCAATTCCTCTGCCGACATCAGAGTTGCCGTCAACCCTCCAGATGATTTCACCTGTTGCGGCGTCATGTATTTCAGCACAGGTTGTTTCTTCATGAACCTGGAATATCTCAAGTCCCTCACGCTCCGGAATAAGGTCACCTGCCTGCATACAGTCGCCGTGTCCGAGTTTTGTGCTCCAGAGTCCCTTTCCGTTGTCGTCAATACAGCATGAGCCGTAAACAATTTCGTCCTTTCCGTCTTTGTCAACGTCCATTACAACAAGGCTGTGATTGCCCTGTCCATAGTATGCATTGGAGGAATCGTTTCCGGTATCAAAAAGCCATTTCTTTACAATTTTCTTATCCTTTATGTCATAAGCCGCAATGGCAGTTCTTGTATAGTAGCCACGGCAGAAAAGTGCGGACGGTGTCTGACCGTCAAGATAAGCAACACCTGCTAAGAATCTGTCAACTCTGTTTCCGTAGTTGTCACCCCAGTCAGAAACAGTACCTCTTCCCGGCTCGTAGTCAATTGTATCAAGTGCCTTACCTGTCTTTCCGTCAAACAAAGTCAGATACTCATTTCCTGAGAGTATTTTTCCGGCACTTGTTCTGTAATCAGCTGAATCGTTTCCGATTACATTTCCCTGTCCGTCGACTGTACCGTCAGAAGTCTTGCACATAACCTCGCATATTCCGTCACAGTCAAAGTCATATACCATAAACTGGGTATAATGCGCACCGGCACGGATATTCTTTCCTAAATCTATTCTCCACAACTGTGTACCGTCAAGCTTGTAGCAGTCAAGGAAAACAGTTCCGGTGTAGCCGTCCTTTGAGTTATCCTGTGAGTTGGACGGATCCCATTTCACTATGATCTCATATTCGCCGTCACCGTCTGCGTCACCCACAGAGCAGTCATTCGGCGTATATGTACAGGTAGTGCCGTCCGGCATTGTCTGGTCTGCCGGCTTTTTAAGGGCGATATCTCTGTATGCGCCGGACTGTCCGGAATTCTTTGTACCCAGTACATAAGCAGCATTGCCTTTTTCTTTAAGGACTCCGTTTACATAAGTATCAACTGTAAATGTATCAGTTGCCGACGCTCCGCTTACCATATAGTTTGTAGCCTCACTGGCAGCGATTTCCTTTATAAGCGTACCGTTCTGATAAAGCTTGAATGTTGTGTTGTCACTGTCAGTTGCAAGACTTCTCCATGACACCAGCATACCGCTGCCCGTATATGCGGCGCAGACTCCCCTGTCAAGGTATTCCACCTGTCTGCCGACGCCGTAAACCGTACCGCCGCCATTATCAGGTATTCCGACTATTGGAGAAATTGCTGTTGAAGGACTTACTGCTCCGTCTGTTACTTCAATCTTAATGTTGTCGATGTTCGGTGCACCGTCATCTGTGAGAGAAGTTATTGTGATTTTATTCACGCCTTCTTTCAGCGGAAGATTAAGTGTAACCTCATTCCACTGCGTCCATGCACCGGTAGGTTCAAAATCAGCCTGCCAGTATACAATATTGTTTCCTACATTTATTGCCAGGTTTCGGTTTGCAGTACCGCCGTTTGCAAATCTGAATGTAACAGCATAAACTCCGTCACTGTCGGCAGTTACATTCCATGACGCTTCAATATCCTTTGCATTATCAAGATTCAGATAGGCTTCACTTTCAAATCCGGCATTTGTTGTTTCAGAAACACCCTTTTCAAATTCACCGTCAATTGCCGCATACAGACGGCTGAAATCTGAATCTGCCTTAACAAACTCTTCATTTCTGCCTAAAAGAAAATTCTGAAGCTTTTTTATATCCGAAACTGTAAACTCACTGTCACCGTCAATATTACCGGCATACTTTCCACGCTTATCCCCGCTGGCAGACAAGAGAATTTTTTTGGAAAGCAACAGGTCAAAAGCGTTGATTGCTCCGTCATTGTTCAGGTCACCCGGTGTAAACTCTTCTCCGGTAACTGTACACCTGGTTTCGCTGAGTTCTCCGGACTTATAATATTTCACCGGAATAAGCTGCCAGTCCTGACAGTTTGCGCCGTTGTTCTCCCACTGCTGAACATTTGCTCCGTCCGTTGTTTCAGCATTGATTACTTCCACTGTATGTGTACCGCCAGAACATTTTGTAAGAATCTTAAAGCTTCCGTCAGCGTTGGCAGAAAGCGTGTAAAGCTGTTCGTCCACAGCGCTGTCACGGCTTATGCAGATGTTATCACCGAAAAGATTGTCGCTTTTTTCAACGTTAAGGCAATAACCTTCATCAAGCATGGAATATATTTTGTAATATCCGTTTCCGTCGGATACCAGTTTCCACACGTCATCAGGATTACCATAATCAGTACCAGACTGCTGAACATTTGCTCCGTCTGCGGCATTTTCTCCTGCGACATTCAGATAAATACCGCTGTTTACATTTCTTATGAGGTATGTTCCGTCCAGCTGAGCCGGTTCAGCTGATACCTCAGCACTGCTGTAAGCGGCTGACAGTGATGTCAGCATGAGCAGTGCCCCTAAAAAAGCTTTGAATTTTTTCATGCTAGTCCTCCTTTTACCATTAACCATATTAATTTAATTTTATCATATAGTTTCACAAAAATCAAGAACGTTTTTGAAATTTTATGTATTTTTTCACATGCTTTTTATGTGATTTCACCACAAAATCTCCGTATGTGTTGCTCCCCGTTCCTGTCCGGCAGGAGTCATAAATGAAAAAGGAGCAGAGTACTTTTCACTCTGCTCCTGATGTTTATCTGCCTAAAAGCTTTGCAAATTTTTCCAGGAATGCATCTGCAACAATCTGACAGCCCTCATCGTCAGGATGTCCGCCGTATTTTGCCTTTGACGGGTCTGATGAATCAGAAAGATATGATGCAAAATCAAAAACTTCCACGCCGTTTTTCTCCGCAATTGAAACTGCTTTTTCATTATATGCGGTACGGACTGCCTCTGAATTTGCATCGTAATCGAAAGGCGGCGCATTAAAGAGAATAACCTCACAGCCGGCGTTTTTAAGTTCGCTTACAACAGTATCAACCCAGTCCTCTATCTGCTCTGCGGAGCTTGGTCCGGCGTCTATATTCTGTCCGCTGACAATATCGTTGGTTCCGTATGCAACAAGGACTATATCAGCGTTCTTTGCACGATTGAGCCAGTCGCCTTTCTGTGCAATGTCACTTGCTCTTGAATAGCCAAGACCTAAATTCCACAAGCTGTAGTCACTGCCAAGCTCTCTTGCAATATCAGCAACCCAGAATTTGTATTCATGGGAAGTGGTCTGACAGCCCTGTGTAATGGAATCGCCCAGTGCCGCAATAGTTTTCTTTACCTCACGCTTTGCTCCGAACATTGCAGGCAGAGGAAGTTCATTGGTGTAAACTCCGTCAGCGTAGCAGGGAGTCAGGTCGGACATATTTATACACGGAATATTCTCCCCTGTTACTGTCCATTCCCACACAAGCAGATTTTCCTCTTCAACATTGAGGTTTACCGGGTCACTCCAGAAAGTTTCTCCCGGTGCGACTGTTTTTCCGGCTGAACCACCGTCAAATGTAACAGGAACTACGTTCTTGGGTTCATCTTCAAAGCCCTTTCCACCGTCACCCACAGAGGCGGAAGTTATCTGGTATTCCTCCCCCTGAAGTCCGGCATAGACGCTTCTTCCGTCGCCCCATGTTGAATCAACGGTATTGGAAAAATAAAAGCAGTATTCGAGTTCACCGTATTCTTCAACCGGAATATACGCCCTGTATGTGACGTTGTCAGCTTCAGCTACTTTTTTATTGTTTGATGTGGAAATATATGTATTGGAAACATATTTTTCAAATTCTGGGGAAGTATATGTTTTTTTTACATCTGCGGACGAGTCCTCTTTCTCACCGCAGGCGCATAGTC
Organism: Oscillospiraceae bacterium; assembly: GCA_022788225.1. Taxonomy (GTDB): domain Bacteria; phylum Bacillota; class Clostridia; order Oscillospirales; family Ruminococcaceae; genus Porcipelethomonas. The sequence continues at coordinate 12,299 of JALEVO010000157.1, forward strand.
CCATAAGCATAACTGCCGACAAAACAGCAGATATAATCTTTTTCATATTTTACATTCCTTTCACACAAGCAGCATTCTTCTGAGCAGTACTGCGTCAAAAACATCAAGCTGTCCGTTGCCGTTCAAATCTGAAACGGCAAAATTAACAGTCAGCATTTCCCTTTTGCCTGTCAGACACTCGTTCATAAATACAATGTCTGCAACAGATAACATTCCGTCATAATTTGCATCACCCTTAACATATACGCCGGGCGGATTTGTGGTTTCCTGTTCTGTCGGGTATGGTTCAGTAGGGGGGGCTGTGACTGGTTCAGTTGTTTCCGGATTTGCAGGAAGTTCAGTTGGCGATTCTGTTGCAGGTTCGGTTGTTTCAGGCTCTGTTGGCGGTTCAGTCACTGGCTCTGTGGTAGGTTCAGTTGTTTCAGGTTCTGTTGGCTGTGGATTTTGTCCGCCGTTAAGATAGTTTACAAGTATATCATACCAGTAATCAGCCATAAGCTTGTATCCAGCCTCTGTAGGGTGAACGCCGTCATACAAATCAGCCTTTGTCAGAACACTGTTTATATCCGCAAGACGGATGTTTTTTCCCTCTGCCTGTTTTTCGGCTGCAATACGCTTAATTTCGCTGTTATAAGCGTTAACACACTCGTCCATGGAGTCCGGAGTAAAGTAATATTCGTTAATATAAAGAGTATTGTTTGCGTCCATGCACGGAATCGTTGCAAGGTAAAGCATACCGTTGTCCGGAATATAGGTCAGGACAGTATCAACAAATTTTTCAAGTCTTGTTCCGATATTATCAAGGTCGTAGTAGCTTAAAATATCGTTTGTGCCGATTTGCAGCATAACTACGTCAGCCGGATAAGACTCCATAAGCCAGTCAATAAAGCTTGAAAGACCTGTCCTTGCGCCTGATATGGAATCAGACTGGTCGATATTGTCAATGGAATAACCGCTGTAGCCTGCGTGCTGCGGGTCATAGCAATTACCGCCCCAGTTAGGACCGACAAAGTCAAAGTTTGCAGAATAACCGTTTTCTTCAAGCTTATTGCAAAGCGGCTGACGGTATCCGCCGACTGTTGAAAAACCGTCGGTAATTGAGTCGCCCAGAGGCATTACACGAATTTTTTCGCCGGACTCTTCTGCATTAACGCAGAAAACAGATGTTAACACAATGCAAAGAGTCAGAATAATTGAAATAACAGATTTACGTTTCAAAACTTTTTTCTCCTTTTTATAAAAATATCCATTTTTATTTTATAATATGAGTTATGTAATGTCAAGGGAATTTCCTGAAATCCCCTGTAATATCGGCATTTCGTTCATAAAAGTTGTGCAGGTTTATCGCATAATGCCAAATATTTATTGGGTTATTTATGCAAAACAGCCTTTGAAAAGAAATGATAAATGTAGTATAATTATATTGTAAAAATAATATCTGACACAGGAGGTACATTTCTGAAATGAGTTTTGATATCGGCGAATATGTCGTTTATGGTGCAAGTGAAATATGCAGAATTAACGAAAAGGTCAAACGCTGCTTTGACGGAATTACTGAAAGAGAATACTTCAAGCTTATTCCCGTTTACTCTAAAGGCTCTACATTTTATATTCCGGTTGATGATTATGACGGAAAAGTCAGAAAGCTGCTTACAAAGGAACAGATATATGCACTGATAGACGAAATGCCGGAGGCTCAGACAGAGTGGTGTGAGGACAAGAATCAGCGGAAAAACCAGTTCTTTTCTGTTTTACACAGCGACAATTACCACGAGCTGATATCAATGATGAGGACTCTTTATCTTCACCGTGAGGAACAAAATTCAAAAGGCAAAAAACTCCATGCAGCTGACGAAAGAGTTATGCAGGAAGCAGAAAAGCTGATTCACCATGAGTTTGCTTTTGTACTTGGTATTGACGAAAAGGATATAGGCGATTTTATCGAAAACAGGCTCGCCGAAAAAAAATCCATATAACAATTCAGGTCAGCGCCGCTTATGCAGTACGCTGACCTTTTTTGACAGAATAAAAGCTGGTACCGCAAAAATACGGTACCAGCTTTTTTATATAATTCAAAGGAGAAATGAATTTATCAGTTAATAGTTCTCTTTACATATGTTGTGTGGAGAAGCTCATGAGCCTTGTGGCTGCCCGGTTCGCCAAGGTAGTTAGCGTAAAGTTCCTTGATAACAGGGTTTTCGTGTGACTTTCTGAGCGGTCTGCTCTCGTCGAGGTCGTAAAGAACCTTTGCACGAAGTGCTCTGATGTCTGTAAAGTTTCTTACGCTTGCAGGCTGCTGTGGCTGTCCGCCGCCGTTTACACAGCCGCCCGGACATCCCATGATTTCGATAAACTGGTAGTCAGCCTCGCCGTTCTTAACCTTGTTAAGCAGTTCTCTTGCATTGCCAAGACCGCTTGCAACGGCAACCTTAACAGTTGTTCCGGCAACATCATAAGATGCTTCCTTGATGCCTGCTGTACCACGAACATCTGTAAAATCAACATTTGGCAGTTCTTCGCCTGTGAGTTCCTCAACAGCTGTACGCAGTGCTGCTTCCATAACACCGCCTGTTGCACCGAAGATTACGCCGGCACCTGTTGAAACGCCCAGTGGTTCGTCGAACTGTTCATCAGGGAGTGCAAGGAACTGAATTCCTGCACGCTCAATCATTCTTGCAAGTTCTCTTGTTGTGATAGCGATATCAACATCAGGAAGTCCTGCGCCGTCCTCGTCGTCACGGCCAATCTCAAATTTCTTAGCTGTACATGGCATAACACTTACAGAAACGATATTCTTAGGGTCAATGCCTTCCTTTTCAGCGTAGTATGACTTAACGATTGCACCAAACATCTGCTGAGGTGACTTGCAGCTTGAAAGATTTTCAGTCATATCAGGGAAGTAGTGCTCGCAGTACTTAACCCAGCCCGGTGAACATGAAGTGATAAGCGGGAGCTTTCCGCCGTTCTTGAATCTGTCGAGGAATTCGTGAGCTTCTTCCATGATTGTAAGGTCAGCGGAGAAGTTTGTGTCAAATACCTTGTCAAAGCCGAGTCTTCTCAGAGCAGCAGCCATCTTGCCCTCAACGTCAGTACCGATCGGCAGACCAAAAGCCTCGCCCAGACCTGCTCTTACAGCCGGAGCAACCTGAACAACAACGTGCTTTTCAGGGTCTGCAATTGCTGCAAATACTTCCTTAGTGTTATCCTTTTCGGAAATAGCACCAACAGGACAAACAGCGATACACTGACCGCAGGATACACAGCTTGTTTCACCGAGACCCATGTCAAATGCGCTTGCAATATTTGTCTTGAATCCACGCTCGTTTGCGCCGATTACGCCGATTCCCTGTACCTTTTCACAGACAGCTGAACAGCGTCTGCAAAGGATACACTTATTATTGTCACGGTACATATGTGCCGCAGAATTGTCAATTTCGTAAACAGTCTTTTCGCCGTCGTAAGCAGTTTCGTCGTCAACACCCATATCTTTTGCAAGCTTCTGGAGTTCGCAGTTGCCGCTTCTTACGCAGGACAGGCACTTTCTGTCGTGGTTTGAAAGGATAAGCTGGAGAGTTTTCTTTCTTGATTCGATTACCTTAGGAGAGTTTGTGAGAACCTCCATACCCTCGCTTACAGGGTAAACGCATGATGCAGCGATTCTGAAACCTCTGCCTTCGTTGACTTCAACAACGCAGATACGGCAGGCACCGATTTCATTGATATCCTTGAGCCAGCAAAGTGTAGGAATATCAATATTTGCCATACGGGCTGCTTCAAGAATTGTAGAGCCCTTTGGTGCTGTAACGTCAACACCGTTTATTTTAAGATTAATATTTTCCATCAGATGTTCCTCCACTATTATTTCTTGCTGATTGCACCGAATTTACACTTTTCGATACAAGCGCCGCACTTCAGACACTTGTCCTTGTTAATAATATGAGGCTGCTTAACCGAGCCGCTGATTGCGCCGGCAGGACAGACTCTTGCACACATTGTACAGCCCTTACACTTTTCACTGTCAATCTCAAAGCTTAAGAGGTGCTTGCAGACGCCGGCAGGACACTTCTTGTCAACAACGTGAGCAATATATTCATCTCTGAAGTAACGCAGAGTAGAAAGAACAGGGTTAGGAGCAGTCTGACCAAGACCGCAGAGTGAGTTCTGCTTAATGTAGTAGCAGAGTTCTTCAAGCTTGTCGATATCTTCAAGTGTACCCTGACCTCTTGTAATCTTGTCCAGCATTTCGTACATACGCTTTGTACCGATACGGCATGGAGTACACTTACCGCATGATTCATCAACTGTAAATTCAAGGAAGAACTTAGCAATATCAACCATACAGTTGTCTTCATCCATAACGATAAGACCGCCTGAACCCATCATAGAACCAATGCTGATGAGGTTGTCGTAGTCAATCGGAATATCCATGTGTTCAGCAGGGATACAGCCGCCGGAAGGACCGCCTGTCTGTGCTGCCTTAAACTTCTTTCCGTTAGGAATACCGCCGCCGATTTCCTCGATAACCGTTCTGAGGGTAGTACCCATAGGAACTTCAACAAGACCTGTGTTGTGAATCTTGCCGCCGAGAGCGAATACCTTTGTACCCTTTGACTTTTCAGTACCCATTGATGCAAACCAGTCAGCACCATTTAAGATGATCTGCGGGATATTTGCGTATGTTTCAACGTTGTTGAGGATAGTTGGCTTCTGGAAAAGACCTTTTTCTGCCGGGAACGGCGGACGTGGTCTTGGTTCGCCTCTGTTACCCTCAATAGAAGTCATAAGAGCAGTTTCCTCACCGCAAACGAATGCGCCGGCACCAAGTCTTAAACCGATATCGAATGAGAAGTCAGTACCGAAAATGTTCTTGCCTAAAAGTCCGTATTCACGAGCCTGTTTGATAGCAATTTCAAGACGCTGTACAGCGATAGGATATTCAGCACGAACGTATATGTAACCCTGTGTTGCGCCAATAGCGTAGCCAGCAATAGCCATAGCCTCAAGAACAACGTGTGGGTCGCCCTCAAGCACTGAACGGTCCATAAATGCACCCGGGTCGCCTTCGTCGGCGTTACAGCAGACGTATTTCTGGTCTGCGTCCTTGACAATATTTCTTGCAAGCTTCCACTTTACACCGGTCGGGAATCCGCCGCCGCCTCTTCCTCTGAGTCCGCTGTCGAGGATAGTCTGAATAACCTCGTCAGGAGTCATTTCTGTAAGAACCTTGGCAAGTGCCTGATATCCGTTTTCACCGATATATTCTTCAATGTTTTCAGGATTGATAACACCGCAGTTTCTCAGTGCAACACGGTGCTGCTTCTTGTAGAAAGCTGTGTCCTGGAGAGCCTTGATTTCATCACCGCTTACAGTTTCATCGTAAAGTAATTCTTTAACAGGATTTCCACAGATAAGGTGTTCCTCAACGATTTTTGGAATATCTTCATACTTAACCATTGAATAGAATGAACCTTCCGGATAAACAATCATGATAGGACCTAAAGCACAAAGACCGAAACAACCTGTTTTTACAATCTGAACCTTTTCTGTAAGACCCTTGTTCTTGAGTTCAGTTTCAAGAGCTTCAATAATTTTGCCTGAACCTGATGATGTACATCCTGTACCGCCGCAGACAAGAACATGTCTTTCATATTTAGATGAAGCGTCGCCGTGAGATCTCAGTGCAACCTCGCCCTGCATAGCTTCTCTGATAACCTTGAGTTCTTCAAGAGTTTTCATAAATTGACCTCCTAATTGGTATTAATTGAAACTTATTCTGCATACTTTGCAAGGATTGAATCAACATCATCAACAGTAAGACGTCCGTAAACCTCGTCATTTACAGTTAAAACCGGTGCAAGACCGCAGGCGCCTATGCAGCGGCATGCTTCAAGTGAGAACTTTCCATCGGGAGTGCAGCCTCCGTTTTCGATACCGAGTTTTTCCTGAAGCTTGTTGTAGATATCGCCTGAGCCCTTAACGTAGCAGGCTGTACCAAGACAGACTGAAATCTTGTATTTGCCCTTCGGGTTAAGTGAAAACTGGGAGTAGAATGTTACAACTCCGTAGATTTTCTCAAGCGGAATATTCATTTCATCTGAAATAATTTTCTGAACTTCAATCGGAAGATATCCGTAAATATCCTGTGCCTTCTGAAGAACAGGCATAAGAGCGCCCTTGTCGTCCTTCTTTTCAGCAATTACCTTTAAAAGCTCTTCCTTCTGAGCGCTTGTTCCGTTGAAAGGAACCGCTGTTGAATTTTTGCTCATGTATTGACCTCCTGATTTGTTATTGAAAAGTCAGTTTTTACGGCTTTTTTGTTACCTTTGGTTAACTGACCTTTCAAATAGATATAAAAATTTACATAAATATCTGACTATAATTATACCATAAATTCATACAAAAATCTATTAGACTTAATGACTAATGTTTGGGAATATTTTTAGCTAAACCTTACAAAATTGTTAAAAAAACTACTATCTTTGACAAAATTTTATCAACATATCTTAAAATTCAACATAATTCTGCTTATTTTTGTTCAGCATTCATCTGTCTTTTATGAATTCTGTTCCAGTTATAAAAGCCGTAAACATCGTTTATCCAGAACATCATAAAACATATTGCCATGGGCAGATAGGAAACATCATTCAGCGAAGACAGCGTCCACAATATGACAAGGACTATATCATTTGCCGAATAAGCAAGGGCATAAAACGGACTGCGCATCATGGTAAGGTATGACGCAATAAAACTTGTGGTTATTGAAATAACGCTTACAGCAAGTCTTGCAGTATTGAAATATCTGAGAATAAAGTAAAAAACAAAGGTGACAAAAGCGGCAAGTACAAGCATGAAAAGTATCTGTTTTTTCGTCATTACCGCAACCCTTACTTCGCTGTTTTCCTTGTCAAAAGGGTGTCGTAGCCATGTCACAACAGACATAACAGCTATCGGGGCAGTCATACCAAGGTAAGTTATCATTTCGCCGTAATAGCTCTGACTGTATGATATCACCCCATAAAACAGGCTGAAAATTACCGTCAGTATCTGTCCTGTCACATTGCCCTTGGCAACGAAAATCAGCGCTGTTACACCTGTAAGCGACGCAATAAGAGTCAGCAGGTCGGCGCATTTTCCGATAAGAAACGAACCTGTTACTACTGTCATTGATGTAATCCACAGTGCCCATTCAAATTTTGTAAATGTCTTAAATATTTTCATATTATACTCCAAAAAAAGCACCCGTACAACATATCTGCTAAGACCTGACGATATGTTACACGAGTGCTGGACTCTGTTACCCGGTGGCAACCTAATTATACATTTTTATATTGATGATTATATCACGTTTTGAACATTGTGTCAACCAGCATCTTTACAATTCAGCTTTTTTCTGCTATAATTTTAAACAGTGACAAATATTTTTAAGAGAGGGAAAAACTGTGAACAAAGTTTTGAAATACAAAGTCGAGTCTGACGACTTTTTAAACGCCGGAAAGGTTTCCGACAAAGTGAGAGATGAACTGCGCAGTCTCGGGCTTGACGCCGAGATAATAAGACGTGTTTCACTGGCGCTCTATCAGGGTGAAATAAACATGATTATCCACGCAAACGGCGGTGAAATAACAGTTGAGGTTTCCGACGACTGCATAACCATGCAGCTTGCTGACAAAGGTCCGGGAATAAGCGATGTCGAAACCGCCATGCAGGAGGGTTACTCAACTGCCGGTGAAAACCTGCGTTCAAAGGGCTATGGCGAGGGTATGGGATTCACTACCATGAAAAAGTATACCGATGAAATGACTGTACATTCAAAGGTCGGCGAGGGAACTCTGATTTCAATGAAGGTATACCTGAAATGAAAACTGATGATATTCTGAAAATTGAGGGAATGACCGCAGTTTTCCCTGTTATTTCTTCGGAAATCTGCGGCGATGCCGATACATACGAGGAGTTTGAACAGACCGGCACCAGCATGGAATAACTGTTTTCAGGACGATTCTTCCGGTATATGAAACGGCAGCGGAGATTTACAGGCTTATGAACTGCAAATGATTTTTCTTGCATATTGAGGAATAATCTGCTATAATACTAATACAAATCAAACGGAGGTTTACATAATGAATCTTAAAAAAATCATATCTGCGGCAACTGCCGTATTAATGGGGCTTTCCCTTGTTACTGGCTGTTCGGATTCCGAAAAAAAGAAGGACATTTCCGCAGTGACAGCCGCTGAAGTATGCGCTGACATGAAAGTGGGCTGGAACCTTGGAAACAGTCTTGATGCTGTGGGCGGCAACATTGATTCCGAAACTGCATGGGGCAATCCGAAAATCACCAAAGAGCTTATTGACGCCGTAAAGGCGGCAGGCTTTAACACAGTCCGCATTCCTGTGACGTGGATGGGACACTTCGGCAAAGAACCGGATTACAAAATTGATGAGGAATGGATGAATCGTGTTGATGAAGTCGTAAACTATGTCCTTGACAATGATATGTATGCAATAATAAACATTCACCACGACGGCAATGACACTTCTTCCTCATGGCTGACTCCTGAACCGTATGACAAAGAAGCAGAAGACGCAATGGTAAACAAGTTTACAACTCTCTGGACCCAGATTGCAGCTAAGTTTGAAAAGTATGACGAAAAGCTTATTTTTGCAGGCATGAACGAGTTCCACAAGGGCTATGACCAGCCGTCTGACTCTTATCTTCAGCTGACTGACAGGCTTAATCAGAGCTTTGTTGATACAGTCCGCAAAAGTGGCGGAAACAATGCACAGAGAATTCTTGTGGTACAGTCCTACAACACAAATGCTGACTATGCTGTAAAATACCTGAAAGTTCCGGAGGATACTGCCAAGGACAAGCTTATGGTAGAATATCATTTCTACGACCCATGGAGTTTTGCCGGAGAGGGCAGAAACTCATGGGGCGTCGGCGGTAAAACCAACGACAGATGGGGTCAGGAAGACTGGGTCGATGATATTTTCAGTCAGCTTAAAACAACCTTTGTTGACAAAGGTATTCCGGTTATCATGGGTGAATACGGCGCTGTCAACAACAAGGCAGGCTACAGCGACACAAGAAGATATTATGTTGAGTATGTCACAAAGGCGGCCCACAAAAACGGTATTCTCCCTATATGGTGGGACAACGGCTATGACGGTATGGACGGCGAAGCCTTTGCACTGTTTGACAGACAAAACGGCAACGCAGTTCTTCATCAGGATCTGATTGACGCAATAATGAGAGGAATAAGCGGAGAGGAATATGACATTACTCTTCCGGTTTATCCGTCGTAAATATAAAAAATGTTGGTCTACCATTAGGTCACCACTCATATATAAGTTTTCACAGAAACTATTATAAAAGACCTATACAACAGGATATTAAAGCAAAAGAAGCTGCTGCACAAAAAGTGCAGCAGTTTTTTTGGTACAACAGCAAGTGAAGTATTGTCATCTTTCTTTATTTTTGAATATCAGCTTATCTGCGCAGGCAAAAACTCCATGCAATATGAAGGGTACCTCTAAAAAAATCAGTATTGTTGCACACAGAGAGCCCTTTGCAATAGTCAGGCAGATTTCACCAATGATCAAGCCCGAATGCACCTGCCAGTTTCTGAGCGGTCATAGGCGCTGAAATCGTTTCCTTGCCCGTAAACATGGAAAGCGTCTGTAACTGAGATGCCATACTCTCGTCCACCATATCCGAAAACTGAACGAAAAGGTGTTGACAAGAGAGTCTTTCATTATCTCATACTTGTCAGCTGTTTTTTCTTTTTCCTGTGTGTAACGGTTCATCATGATAATGGAATAATCCGTGGACAGAACAAGCTGCATTATTGCCACGACAGAATAATAACCAGAAATACCGTCAGAAGAAAATATCGTTTGTTAACCTGAAAATCCGCAAGCTTTTTCATAAAGTGTCTCCTTTTCATATTATGCTTGACATATTTGACAGCCTACATTATAATATAAAAAACGAGTGATGTTATTGCCGCCATTGCAGATGAAAAGACAACGATTGAGCAAGCAAGTTTCCTGGAACGTGACTAATGCTTATATAGCCATAGTACATATAATGTGCAAAACTACGGAGTACCATAACATGATAAATATTGCAATATGTGACGATGATAAAAGTCAGATAAATTCCCTGAAAAATATGCTAAGAGAATGGAACAGTCATACTTTCATTACTGAATACAACTCGGCAGAACAATTCCTGTTCAGCTATCCCGACAAGCCTTGTGACCTTCTTCTGCTCGATATTGAAATGGGCAATATGAACGGTATGGAACTTGCCAGAAACCTGAGAGCGAAAGGCGATATGCTTCCGATTATATTCATCACTGGCTACTCTGAGTTTATGCAGGACGGCTATGATGTTGAGGCACTGCATTATCTGCTAAAGCCTGTGGACAAGAATAAACTTTTTGCAGTGCTTGACCGATATGCAGACCGTCACAAAGCATACAGCAGAGTTATTTTGCCTGTTGGTGATGAATCGGTACTCGTTTGTGCAGATGAAATCGTGTACTGTGAGGCATTCGGCAAGAAAACACAAATTACCATGAACAATGGAAAAGACATCGTCTGCATCTGTGGATTAAGCACTACTGCTGAAAAGCTCGGAAAAGATTTCGTTTCCTGCCACCGTTCCTACATCGTAAACATCCGATATATCAGCAGTATTTCCAAGACTGATGTCACAATGGACAGCGGAAAAAAGATACCTGTTTCACGCAGATTGTACGACTGCATAAACAGAGCATTTATTGCATATTACAAGGAGAACCGGGAATGAAAACAGCTATTATTGTTGCTATTATTATCGCCTGTATTGCACTGCTGATTTCTGCATTTTTCTTACTTCGCAGACTGTTTTATTATCTGGTGGATAAGCGTATTGCCCGGTTTCAGAGTGACCTTATCAGCAAGCAGACTGTGGAAATACAGAATATGTACCGTCAGATGCAGGAATGGCGGCACGATTACCGCAACCACATTCAGAATATGAAAAACCGCCTTGACGGCGATAATGGAGAACTGGAACAGTATCTTGATAGCCTTGCAGATGATCTCACACAGGCAGATACTTCTATCCGTACAGGAAATGTTATGGCGGACGTGGTGCTGAACAGCAAGCTGTCTATTGCGGAGCAAAAAAGCATTCAGCTCAATGTCAAGGCACATATTCCGCAAGGTATCGCTATGACTGATGTGGAGCTGTGTTCCAAACTCGGAAATCTGCTTGACAATGCTATGGAAGCCTGCGAAAAGTTGCCCTATGACAGGCGTTTTTTGCGTGTGTATATCGACCAATTCAAGGGGCAGTTTTATCTTTCGGTACAGAACTCCTCTCCCTCCGTTCAGCGTGAAAAGAGTATTTTCCGCACTACAAAGACCGGCACTCACGGTTTCGGTCTGTTCCGTATTGACCGTATTGCAAAGAAATATGGCGGATATGTCAACAGACAATATGAAGAAGGAGTTTTTGCAACCGAGTTGTTATTACCATTAAGTGGATAAATCTTACCGTTCATTCCGCATTTTGACCGTTCGTTCCGAAAACAACACGAGCGGTTATTTTTATGCTATACTGAAAATTGGAGGTGAAAGCGGTGAAAAAAGTTAAAATAGCAAAATACACCAGAGAAAAAAAGAAAAGCGCATGGGCGAAATACGATGCTGAACAGGCGAAGAGAAAGTACAAAACCGGGGAAAATATGAGATATATCCTTGCGGAACTCTGGAAAAGTCTGCCTGTTATGTTTGTGCTGCTGATTGTGGAACTGCTTTCAGCGGTGGCAAACTCGCTGTTCGGAACGTTCACAAGCAAGTATGTTGTGGAGCTTGCACTGGGTACTTCGGCGAGAGCAAAACTTGCGCTGATCTGTCTGCTGCTTATAGCTGGCGAACGAATGACTAAATATATATGGAACGAAACAGCCGATTATCAGGGTTATGTGGGCGATTACAAATTTCTCTGTCATATGAAACGAAAAATAATCCGCAGGAATATGACAGCAGATTATGAAAACAACGAAAGCTGTGATAAAAACAACGCTTTGAAAAAGGCTGAAACAGGTTCT
>JALEVO010000006.1 GCA_022788225.1 Oscillospiraceae bacterium
TTACTGCCCCCTGATAGTCATCGAATGAAGTACCGTCTGTTTCCCAACTGTTTCCGGCTGTGAGAGTAACGTCAAGGGAAACGCTTTCCCCAGTCTGACTGCTGTTACTGTCAGCCGGTTCTGTTGAGGAATCGGCAACGGAAGAACTGTCCGCAACTGATACGGTATCATCTGACAAAGTACTTCCCGAACCGTCATCACTGCAGCCCCACAGCGGTGCGGCGGCAATGGCAGCAAGAAGAAGTACTGCTGTTATTCTTTTTCTTAGCATGGTTAATATCTCCTTTTTTATATCCATTTGATTATAATTATGCCTTAATTTTATGCAAATGTCAAGTCGGTGACCTGACAGGAGTCGGTGACCCGACAGGACAAGTCGTTTTCAGTTTTGCGGTATCGCTTTGTTTGAGGCTCGACCGGAAGCGTTGTGCAGAACCAATTGTAGGGGACGGCGCCCTCGACGTCCCGTTGATTTTTTGTATGGTTACCGGTCGTACCTTAAAGAAACATATACCATGAAATGAACACCGAATTGTCCTGTCCGGTCACGGACCGCCGTTCCCTACGGCTTTTTCGTCCGAAAAATCATTAAAAAATCAATTTAAGGAAATATATGTTGTTTATGTAGGTCGAATCTTGAAAAAATTTAGTCAAAATACATAGTGACATTAAATTCTGATAATGGTATAATAAAATAAGTATAAACTGACGGACGGTTTTAAACTGACCTCCGTAAACACTGCAAACATTATCTGCCTGCTGTATTCAGACAGGGGCTGAATGGAGAATTACGATGCTGAAAAACTATGATATTATTATTGCCGGAAGCGGTACGGCAGGACTTTACACAGCAATAAATCTGCCGTCTGACATGAAAATACTTATCCTCTCAAAACGTGAGCTGAAGCTCTGCAACTCTGCTCTTGCACAGGGCGGTATTGCCGGAGTGTATAACTCTCCCGGAGATAATATCCAGCTGCATCAGAATGATACAATGATAGCAGGCGGTTTCAAGAATAATACTGAAACTGTTCATATCCTCGTTTCAGAGGCTGCAAAAGATATTCAGGCACTCCTTGACCTTGGGGTTGACTTCGACAGAACTCCCGACGGAGAACTGCACAGAACTCTTGAGGGCGGTCACTGCCGCCACAGAATTTTCCACCACAAGGACGCAACCGGATTTGAGATTGTTTCCAGACTGCTTGACAAGGTGCAGAGCCTGCCCAATGTTGACATAATGGAAAATACATATCTCTGCAATGTGAAGAAAACTTCCACAGGCTTTTCCGCACAGACTTGGAAGGACGGCAAAATGCAGTCCTTCAACAGCCACTTTATGATGATGGCAACAGGCGGAATCGGACGTGTCTATGAGTACACCACAAACTCCGCAATTGCAACAGGTGACGGTATCACTTTCGCCTACGAAATGGGTGCAGACATAAAGAATCTCAGCCTTGTACAGTTCCATCCCACAGCTTTCAACAACAGGCACACAAGGGAATGCTTCCTTATTTCCGAGGCTGTAAGGGGAGAGGGTGCTTATCTGCTCAACAAAGACGGCGAGCGCTTTATGCACAATTATGACGACAGACTGGAACTTGCACCGAGAGATGTGGTTTCACACGCAATAATCCTCGAAAGCCGCAAGCTGGGTTCGACAGACTTCTACCTTGATATTTCAAGAAAAGACCCGGAATTCCTCAAAAACCGTTTCCCGATGATTTATCAGAATCTGCTTAAACAGGGCTACGACCTTACAAAGGACAGAATACCTGTTTTCCCGTGCCAGCACTACCTTATGGGCGGTATCAATGTTGACAGTTTTGCAAGAACGGGTATTGAAAACCTCTACGCTGCCGGAGAATGCTCACACACAGGAGTACACGGCAACAACAGACTTGCAAGCAATTCTCTTCTTGAAGCACTGGTATTCTCACGCCGTGCGGCGCAGGATATCACAGAAAAGAGAAACAGCGTACCGGAGGGCTTTGACGACTACACCTTTGAAGAGAGAACAGACGCTGTGCCTATTCCTCATGGTTTCAGAACGGAGATACGCCACATCATGCAGAGCAGTTACTTTGTAATTCCGGATAAGAAAGCGGCTGTGGAGGGCTTTGAAAGAGTAAAGGAAATCAAGAGGGAGCTTACCACCGGAAATTTCGTTGTGAATCCGGACTATATCGAGGCAAAATCCCTTGCGACTGTTGCATACCTTATTTTAAAAGAAGTAATTTAGGAGAATGACCATGCTTAACCAGTGTTATATTGACAATATTATTAATACGGCGCTTGCCGAGGACATAAACTATATTGATGTCACAACAGACAATCTCATTCCCGACGACCACACAAGCGAGGCATATTTTATCGCCAAGGACAGCGGTGTGCTGTGCGGAATAGACATTGCCGCAAGAGTTTTCGACCTTGCCGGCGGAAATGTTGAAAAAGAGATTCTGCTCCGTGACGGTGCAGAGGTGAAAAAGGGCGATTACATTGCCTTTTTCAGAGGAAGTACAAAAACACTCCTTAAAGGTGAGCGTACTGCGCTGAATCTTATCCAGCATATGTCGGGTATCGCTACTGCAACAAACAAGTGCGTAAAGCTTGTTGAGGGAACAAGGGCGAGTATTGCCGATACAAGAAAAACTCTCCCCGGACTCCGTGCGCTGCAAAAGTACGCAGTCACAGTTGGGGGCGGAAAAAACCACCGCTTTAACCTTTCAGACGGTGCAATGCTCAAGGACAATCACATTGACGCTTACGGCTCAATAACCGGTGCTGTTACTGCTCTGAGAAAAAAAGCAGGACATATGCTGAAAATCGAGGTGGAAGTCAGAAACCTTGAAGAACTGGAAGAGGCACTTGCAAATAAGTGCGAGGTTATAATGCTGGATAATATGACCGATGAGGAAATGAAAAAGGCTGTTGAGATAACAGCCGGAAGAGCACTCCTTGAAGCGTCGGGCAACGTTACCCTTGAAAATATCAGACAAAAGGCGCTGACAGGGGTTGACATTATTTCTCTGGGTGCGCTGACACATTCTGTGCAGTGCTTTGATATTTCAATGAGAATAAAATAAATATATCCAAGGCGGACAATACTAAAACAGGAGGACGGCAAGCATAATTTGCCGGAAAGACGATATGCAGAAGAAGTTTTCTTTTAAAAATAACCGGCTTGCAAAAACTATCGTTTTCAGCGGCTCGGTACTGATAATTGTAGCCTTTGTTATTTTGCGGTATGAGGGATTTCTTGCCGCAGTTTCAAAAGTTCTTAACATATTCCGTCCTGTTATAATCGGCGGGGTAATTGCCTTTGCGCTGAACAGACCAGTTAATTTCTTTCACGCAAAATACCGTGTGCTGTTTTTCGGAATAAAACAGAAAATAAGTTCAAAGAGAAAAAAGCATACTCCCAAAGAAAATCTTAAAAGTTCCGGACGAGCGGCATTTATATGTTCCTGCATAACCACTTATCTTCTGATGATTGCTGTTATAACGGGAATTATCTGCTTTATCGTTCCGCAGATTGCCAACAGCGTGACTCTGTTCAGCGAAAACTTCAACGATTATGCTGACAATCTGGTGAACTTTGTTGAATCAAACAGATTCCGCATAGATTATTTTATGGACAAAATTGATATCAGTGAGGTTATGGAAAAAATTAAGGAAAAGCTTATGGAACTGCCGGATTATATTCCGACGATCCTTTCCAAAACTGTTGATATCACAGGGGGAATAATAGGCGGAGTTGTTGACCTGTTTATCGGCTTTGTGTTCTCCGTTTATATTCTTATGGATAAACAGAACCTGAAAAGATATGCAAAGGTTCTTACAAAATCTCTTCTGAAACAGAAATATGTCCGTTTTGAAAAAATAATCAGGCTTTCCTATGACGCTTTTTCAAACTTCATAAGCGGACAGCTTATTGAGGCAGTTATTCTCGGAGTACTCTGCTTTGTGGGCATGAAAATTTTCCGCTTTGACTATGCACCACTCATAAGCGTTATTATCGGCATAACCAACATGATTCCTATTGTCGGACCTATACTGGGCACGATTCCGGGAGCACTGATACTTCTTATGGTAAATCCGATAAAGGCAGTATGGTTTGTTGTATTCATAATTATCATTCAGCAGATAGACTCAAATCTTATTTATCCAAAGGTTGTGGGAAATTCAATCGGTCTGCCGGGACTGTGGGTGCTGTTTGCCATTACAGTCGGCGGGGGACTGTGGGGCATTCTCGGAATGATAGTGGGAGTACCGCTGGTTTCGGTTCTTTACGCAGTTATGCTTGAAAAGATAAATCGTGAAGAAAATCAGGAAAAATCAATAAAAAATGAATGAAAAAATTCGCCGGTCTTAAAAAGACCGGCGTTCTGTATTTACTGCTATACCAGACACTTTTTATGCTCTTTCCTGTAATTCAGCGAGCTTACTCCAACCATTTTCTTAAACTGTCTTGAAAAATAACTCTGGTCGTTAAAACCGCTTAGCAGTGAGATTTCCTCTATGGTTTTATCGGTTGACGAAAGCAGATTTTTTGCGTACTCAATTCTGCGGTTGATGATATGCTGAAAAATCGTTTCGCCGTATTCCTTTTTAAATTCCCTTGTAAGGTAATATTTGTTAATGTAAAACGCTTCGGACAGTTCATCAAGATTTATACTTTCCGTAAAATGCGAATCAATATATTCCTTGACGGATTTCATCTGATAGCTGTAATCATCACTGGGTCCATGAATGCCCGGATTGGAAAGAATCATAGTCAGGATATCTGTGATAAGCTTTGAATTGATGATTTCTGTATCATTTGTTTTATGAGCGTTATTGGCAATTGTTTCATAAATCACTGAAACAAAATCCTTGATATTCTGGGGCAAAAATATACAGAAACCCTTTTTCTGAAAAAGTCTGTAATAATAAGGGGCGGAATTACCGTTGAAATGCAGCCACAGAACCTCCCATGGGTCATCGGGGTCGCATCTGAACGAATGCTCGGTGTGGCAGTCTATAAACACGCCCCTTCCCTCGGACACTCTGTATTCTATTCCGTCGTATTTTAAGTACCCCTGTCCCTTTAACACGAAAAACACAAGATAGGAGTCAATTTGTCTTTGCTGGGTTTCTGAGGCAAGTTCTGCCGGAAGACAGCCTACTTCCTGAACGTACAAAAGATTATCTGCTGCGATTGCTGAAGGAGTATTTCTGATTCTGATAAGTTTTTTTGCTGGATTATTGTTCATTTTTTGTCCCCTTTCATTTGTATTATAAGTATATTATACTATATTTTGGTCACAAAAGTCAAGAAAGATTGTGAAATTGCTGACAAAATTATTTAATATGCACATAACATAGCTTTTTGGTATGTCAATAAAGTCCAAAAAAGCTGCAATATAATCAGTTGATTTTTAGGTGCCTCAGTATTATAATAATAACTGTTGAAATTAAGTTTTTCTGATTACAGCTGGTAAACATAATGAGCTTACAATATCGGCGAAACAGTGTGCTGATGTATCAGACTTTCTGCTTTTATACTATTTTACCTGAAGAATTGTAAAATATCTGTCGGGTTCAGAATATTTTACAGTCCATTTTTTACTGTTTGTTTGTCTATAATTTATTAATAATCTGAGAATTTCTGTAAAATCTGTTCAGGGGATATGGCAGCCGGACATATCGGAGAGGCTCTGACAGTATGTTTAAGCTTTTTACTATTCAAACTTAATTTCGTTACAAGCTTTATTCTGCAATGAGAGGGGCAGAGTAAGGCTTGTATTTTTTTTTATAATATATTATAATAGATAAGGAGAAAACAGAAAAAATAAATAACAGTGTGCCGTACGCTTAAAATATACGGCATCCGAAAAAACGGGGAGGAATAAAATATGAATATTGCAGCAGCACAGTCGGGAGGACCGACCTGCGCCATTAATGCGTCACTGGCAGGTATTTTCACAGCGGCGTCAAAATGTCCTGATATTGATAAGATATACGGTTCTGTCAACGGTATTGAGGGCATGATCAACGACCAGCTGGTTGACCTGAGAACAATTATCAGAACAAACGAGGATCTGGAACTATTAAAGCTGACCCCTTCGACAGTACTCGGCTCATGCCGCTATAAGCTGCCGGATAATGATGAAGAAATTTACGGAAAAATAGTACAGACCTTAAAAAAGAACAAAATTGATATGTTCTTCTATATCGGCGGAAATGATTCCATGGACACCGTTTTAAAGCTTTCGGAATATTTCAGAAAAAACAATATTGACATAAAAGTTATTGGTATTCCGAAAACTATTGACAACGACCTGATGTGCACAGACCACACTCCCGGCTTCGGCTCTGCCGCAAAATATGTTGCCGCAACCATTCAGGAAATTTCAAGAGACAGCTCGGTTTACAGTGTTAAATCTGTTACAATAGTTGAAATAATGGGACGTGATGCCGGCTGGCTTGCTGCGTCAACCTGTGTGCTGAAAGCGAATGATGAAAATGCACCCCACCTTATCTATCTGCCGGAAGCACCTTTCAGCGTTGAGCGTTTTCTGGAAGATGTCCGCAGAATGTTAGGAGAACACAAGGCGGTTATTATCGCAGTTTCCGAGGGATTAAAGTTAAGCGACGGCGAATATGCGGCGGAAGGATTTCAGTCGGGTGCAAACGACAGTTTTGGTCACAAGTATCTTTCCGGTATCGGAAAGTGTCTTGAAAATATCGTAAGAGATGAGATAGGCTGCAAGGTGCGCTCAATTGAACTGAATGTTATGCAGAGATGTGCGTCGCATATTGCGTCAAAAACTGATATTGACGAGTCTGTCAGAATAGGCGAGGAGGCTGTGAAAGCTGCTGTCAGCGGTCAGACCGGAAAGATGATGGCGTTCAAGAGAATAAGCGACAGACCATATTTTACAGAAATAATTGCAGTTGACGCAAAAGAAGTTGCAAACAAGGAAAAGCTTTTCCCGAAAGAATGGATAAATAATCAGGGGAACAACGTAACTCCCCAGGCACTTGACTATTTCCTGCCCCTTATTCAGGGAGAACTTAATATTCTTATGAAAAACGGTATGCCGGTTCAGTTCAAGATTCCTAACTGGTTTTAACTGTTATTTTACAAGTCTATTGCGTCAACTTAATATCTCCGTGTTACAATCAGCATGGAGTTGAAAAAATTAAGGAGAACATCATGAAAAAATCAGAAAAAGCAGTTGAGCTTTTCAAAAACGGTTACAACTGCTCACAGGCTGTATTCGGAGCCTTTGCCGAAGAACTGGGTATGGACTTTGAAACGGCTGTAATGCTTTCTTCCTCTTTTGGTGGCGGTATGGGAAGAATGAGAGAGGTCTGCGGGGCTGTAAGCGGAATGTTTATGGCTGCCGGTGTGAAATACGGCTACAGTGACCCAAAAGATACAGAGGCTAAGAAAGAGCATTACAAACGCATACAGGAACTTGCGGAAAAATTCAGGGAGCGCAACCGTTATATAGTCTGCCGTCAGCTTTTGGGACTTGAGGGCAGTGACAGCAGCTATGTGCCCTCCGAAAGAACTGCTGAATACTACAAAAAACGCCCCTGCGCAGAGCTTGTAAGGGACGCAGCGGAGATATTTGAAGAGTATCTGAAAGAACATTGATTCGGCGGACTTTTACTGGGTGACATTGCCTATAAGTTTTATCAAAAAATTATTTGGCATAATGCCGGAAATATCGGTGAAAATATGTACATAATTCGGTATAATTTATTTTCGTGTTCCTATTGACAAAAAAATAACAATGTGGTATAATGACATTGTTAAGAAATTAACAACCGTTTAAAAGATGAATTCAATAAATTTTATTTTATTTTACAGGAGGAAACTCAGATGGCTAAGGAAAAAGAAGCAAAGACAACAGCTGAACAGCCGCAGGTTGACCCAAAGATAATGATTGACGAACTCGTTGCAAAGGCAAAGGTTGCTCTTGACGAGTACATGAACCTCAATCAGGAGCAGATTGACGAAATCACAAAGGCTGCTTCACTTGCAGGTCTTTCAGCACAGATGGAACTTGCAAAGATGGCTGTTGATGAAACAGGCAGAGGTATCTTTGAGGACAAGGTTACAAAGAATATCTTCTCAACAGAGTATATCTGGCACTCTATCAAGTATGAGAAGACAGTAGGTGTTATCGAGGACAACGAAAATGAAGGCTACCTCGAAATCGGCGAACCTGTTGGTATCGTTGCCGGTGTTACACCTGTTACAAACCCGACTTCAACAACAATGTTCAAGGCAATCAGCTGCCTGAAAACAAGAAACCCGATTATCTTCGGTTTCCACCCGAATGCTCAGAACTGCTCAATCAGAGCGGCTCAGATAATCAGAGATGCAGCAGTTGCAGCAGGCGCTCCTAAGGATTGTATCCAGTGGATCGAACATCCTTCAATCGAGGCTACAGGCTGCCTTATGAATCACCCTGACGTTGCTACTATCCTTGCAACAGGCGGTCCTGGAATGGTTAAGGCTGCTTACTCAGCTGGTAAGCCGGCACTCGGCGTTGGCCCTGGTAACACACCTTGCTACATTGAAAAGACAGCTAAAATCAAGCAGGCAGTTAACGACCTTATCCTTTCAAAGTCATTTGACAACGGTATGATATGTGCGTCAGAACAGGCTGCTATTATTGATACAGAGGTTTATGACGAAGCAGTTGACTTTATGAAGGTTCACGGCTGCTATTTTGCAAAGCCTGACGAAGTAAAGAAGATTCAGGACGTTGTTATAAACGTTGAAAAGATGGCAGTTCAGCCTTGGGTTGTCGGACAGTATCCATGGCAGATTGCTGAAAAGGCTGGTATTACAATTCCTAAGGAAACCAAGGTACTGTGCGTTGAACTGGGCGGTACAAACGCTGAACAGTATCCGCTTGCACTTGAAAAGCTTTCACCTGTACTTGCAGTCGTAAAGGCTGACACAACAGAACACGCTTTTGAAATGTGTGAAGAAATGCTCAAGCACGGTGCTGGTCATACAGCTGTTATTCACTCTTCAAACGAGGAACTTATTGAAAAGTACGGCGAAACAATGAAGGCAAGCCGTATCGTAGTAAATTCACCTGCATCATTCGGCGCTATCGGTGACGTTTACAATGCAATGGCTCCGTCACTTACACTTGGCTGCGGTTCTTATGGTAAAAACTCTGTTTCTGAAAACGTTACAGTTAAGAACCTTATCAACAGAAAGAAAGTTGCTAAGAGGAGATTGAATATGCAGTGGTTTAAAGTTCCTGAAAAGATTTATATTGAACCGGGTTCAGTTCAGTATCTTGCAAAGATGCCTGACATCAAGAGAGTTATGATCGTTGCTGACCCTGGCATGGTTCAGTTCGGCTATGTTGAAAGAGTGTTATATCAGCTCCACAAGAACGCTAACAAGCCTATCATTGAAGTATTCAGCGATGTTGAGCCTGACCCTGACCTTACAACAGTACAGAAGGGTACTGAGGTTATGAACACCTTCCGTCCTGACACAATTATCTCACTGGGCGGCGGTTCTGCAATGGACGCAGCCAAGGCTATGTGGCTGTTCTACGAGAATCCTGACGCAGACTTCGTTGGCATGGCTCAGAAGTTCATGGATATCCGTAAGAGAGTTTACAAGTTCCCTAAGATGGGCAAGAAGGCTAAGATGGTTGCTATTCCGACAACTTCCGGTACTGGTTCAGAAGTAACTTCATTCGCTGTTATCTCTGACAAGAGCAAGAACATGAAGTATCCTCTTGCTGACTACGAGCTTACTCCTGATATCGCAATTATCGACCCAGAGTTTGTTTATACAGTTCCGAAGTCATCAACTGCATTTACAGGTCTTGACGTTCTGACACACGCAATTGAAGCTTACGTTTCAGTACTTGCAAACGACTTCACAGACGCTCTTGCACTCCACGCAATCAAGCTTGTATTTGAATATCTCCCAAGCTCATATGCAAATGCTGATGAACTTTCAAGAGAGAAGATGCACAATGCATCATGTATCGCAGGTATGGCGTTCACAAACGCATTCCTGGGTGTTAACCACTCTCTTGCTCACAAGCTGGGCGGTGAATTCCACATTCCGCACGGTCTTGCAAACGCTTATCTGCTGCCGCACGTTATCGAATACAACGGCGAGCCTACACCTACAAAGTTTGCAGCATGGCCAAAATATGACCACTATATTGCACCAGAGCGTTATGCTGAAATTGCTAAGTATCTTGGCTTCGTTCCGAAGAATGCATCAACACAGGAAGGCGTTAAGGCACTTGCTGACGCAGTAAGAAACCTTATGACAACTGTTGGTATTCCGCTTACAATCAAGGAAGCCGGAGAAAAGGACAAGAGATCATACATTGATCCTAAGGTTTATGAGGACGCTCTTGAAGATCTCGCATACAAGGCATTCAATGACCAGTGTACAACTGCTAACCCACGTCTGCCAAGAATTGACGAGCTTAAACACCTCTATATGCTTGCTTACTACGGAAAATAATCCTGTAAAATAAAAGCAGAAACTCCCCGTCGGAAGACGGGGAGTTTTTGTATAATTTCATATTCTTTGTTTCCGTATGGAAAGTTTATTATGTAGGGGACGGCGCCCACGACGTCCCGGTCTGTGACCAGACAGGACAATTCGTTGTTCATTTTATGGTATATGTTTCTTCGAGGCACGACCGGCAGCCATTCAGAAAATTAAAGGGACGTCGAGGGTGCCGTCCCCTACGATAAAGTTTTAGGTGTGACATAGGTAGGGGCGGCCATTGGTCGCCCGTTAGTTTTAATGTTTCAATTAGTTTCAAAATCCACAACAGAAGTCTTTGAGAATGTTTCAGCGTCTGTAGACTTGAATTCATTATCCGAAACTGCATACAGATAACCGTCTATATAAACCACTCGTCTGAAATTTTCCATGAAGAAATTGTCCGACGCATTATCCTTGCTTATCGCACCTTTCCAGATAAACTTGTTGTTTTCGAAGGTGTAGAACTGATAGGACTGCTCTGTGTAGCGTTCAACGCAGTAATCGTCAGCCCATGTTTCATAGTCTTTCTCGATAGGGAAACCGATAAGATTTTTCTCCGGGTCGATAAACAGGGCTTTTCTGTCGTTGACAGCCTCGGAATATACATAACCGCTTTCTCCTCTGGATAATACAGTTGAATCAATCGCCTGAAGATTATTAGGGTCACTGTTGTCAAACATTGTCAGCTTAATTCCTGTCTGCCAGCCTGTATCCTCGTCGGCCTCAACGCCGAAACCGAGAAGAAGTCCGTCGCTCCAGTACTGCATATATGAGCTGTAGCCGGTTATCTTGAATTCGTCAAGTATAACAGGATTTGCCGGGTCGCTTAAATCAATGGCATAAAGCGGATCAGTCTGGCGGAATGTTACCACATAGGCAATATCCCCATTAAAGTTCACTGATTGTATCTGTTCATTCAGACCAAAGTTTCCGATACTTCCAACAATGTTCATGCCCATATCAAGGACATAAACGCTGTTTTTCTGGGATACCATTGTGCTGGAGGCAACGGCGCTGTCCTCGCCAGCAGGAGAGGTGTATTCTTCCCATGTGTCCTCGGTAACTGCAATTCTGAAATAGCCGTTGTATTCGCTCATGGAAAACTGGTCATTGACGTAACCATTTACCTTTCCGGACGCCTCCGGTGTAATTGTTCCGCCGCTTACCGCAAAGCGTGTTATCTCAGATTCGTCATATCCGGAAACAACGTAGAGATTATTCTGTGAACAGTAGATAGTGTTGGAATAGCCTGCGATTGACTTTGTGTCAACAGGCTGGCATGGAGTATCGCTGTTGAGGTCAAGTCCTGCTACATTTACAAATGAAATGTAGTTATAGACTTCCTTTAGTTCATGGGTTGGTATCATGATATTTTCCGGTGGTACACAGCAGCCGTCTTCCCCTACATAGTACTGCGGAATATATTTTTCAATATCCTCTTCTGACGTATCATCATAATCGACGTATATGTCCTTGTTTGTCACAAGATAAAGATACCCGTCAGCCATAAGGCGCACGTCATTATAATTGCCCTCCTGAACATAATAGCCTGAAAGGTTCAGCTTATCGGAGATGTCGAAAACTGCTGTATAGGTGTCATAGTTGCTGTAACATTGATCATAATAATCATAAACAGTATTTCCGTTGTAATCATCGATTACATTTTTGTAGTATTCGCATATAACCACAAGCTTTCCGTTGTAAACATACATATCCTGTATATATCCGTCAACGCCGATTCCCAGCAAATCAGATACATCAGTTTTGTACGGATTTATGAAATTTCCGCTGTCAACCTGTGAAACGCAGAGTGTATCACCGCTTGCATAGAAAATATAGTTTCCGTCAGTTTTTACGATGTCTGCTTCGAAAACGCCGGTTTCCTGACTGTATGTGTCGGAGTAGTTCTTCTGCTCATCTTCGCTGCCTGATTCCATGCTTCCGTAGGCAGGAGCATCATCATTGTTATTCTCATTTTCCCATGCATAATTTGGTGAGGCACCTTCATTATCCATAACAGAGCTTTCGTCACCGACTGCGCCATCATTGGAAGATGCGCTTTCTTCGATAATATCCACTTCTCCGTAATAATTCTTGGATCCGAAACCGCCGAAAATCATGTCTTTGAACTTTGTGAAGCTGCGTGCCCTGTAAAAGTAATTATATACATCGCTGTACTGCGCCGCCGGTTTCATTGATTCAACTGAATACACAATACCTGAATCCTTGGAAAAAACTCCTTTTTCATAAAGCACCGGTTTAATAAAATAAACGGAAGTACTCAAAACAACCGCAACTGCCGCTGCTGCAGAAACAATGCGGAGTATTTTTGCGTGCCTGATTTTTTTACGGTTTTCGGCGTGATTGCCGCTGTCAAGCATTTTCTTTATGTTCTCCGGTTCAAGCCTTTCCGGAACT
Source organism: Oscillospiraceae bacterium (assembly GCA_022788225.1). Lineage (GTDB taxonomy): Bacteria > Bacillota > Clostridia > Oscillospirales > Ruminococcaceae > Porcipelethomonas. Next base: position 12,971 of record JALEVO010000006.1, read on the forward strand.
TTTTCAGACTGGAGTATTTTTCTTACATTTTCATCGTTATATTTCTCACTCATAATCTTTATCTCCTTTCATTCGCAAAGGCTCAGTCTCAGCTGTGCTTTTATCCTTGAAAGCTTGGAGCGCACCGCCGACGCTTTCAGACCGCTTATTTCCGCTATTTCCATACTCTTATAGCCTCCCAGCACCGAAAGGGAAAGGATAGTGCGTGACTCCTCGTCAAGAGAATCAAGAGCGTCTTTCAGCTCGGAACTGTCGAAATCAAAGTCCTCGTTGTAAATAAGTGCGTCGTCCAGTTCTGCGTTACTGTTCATGTACTCTTTCTGCCGCTTTTTGATTTTTGCAAAAAGTATTTTCATTATCCACGCTCTGAATGCCTCGGCGTTTTTCAGTCTGCCGATTGTTTCAAAAGCGTCGGCAACTGTATCACTGACTGCGTCTGCGGCGTCGTGCGGACTTCTCAGATTGTAAAGCGCTGTGTGATACATTTCTTTGTATACCATGGAATAAAGCCGGGAAAAAGCTGCTGTGTCGCCTTTTCGTGCTAATTCGGCGTCAGTTTTGAAATCATTCATGTTTAAATCCCCCTTTTGAACCGATTCATAATATTAGTGTCTGAAACTGTGCTGATTGCTGCATGAAAGTTTAATTTTTGTACAAATGTACAAATTAAGATAAAATATTTGTGGATTATTGCCTGTGCGGGATTGCTTTACAATATTTTTCGGACGTGATATAATATTTTAAAGTCTTAATGACAACAGAAAGGAAGTTTTATTTATGTCTACACCTCATAACAGTGCCGAAAAAGGCGATATTGCAAAAACCGTACTCATGCCCGGCGATCCTCTCAGAGCAGAATTCATTGCAAAAACCTACCTTGAAAACCCTGTCTGCTATAATAAGGTAAGGGGTATGCTGGGATTTACCGGAAAATACAAGGGAAAGGAAATTTCCGTTCAGGGCAGCGGAATGGGTATTCCGTCAATTGGTATTTACACCCATGAACTGTTTACTGAATATGACGTGGACAACATTATAAGAGTGGGTACTGCCGGAGCGATTGCGGATTTTGTAAATCTGCGTGACGTTATAATCGCAATGGGCGCCTGCACAAACTCGAATTTTGCCGCACAGTTTAATCTCCCCGGAACCTATGCGCCCACTGCGTCATACGGTCTGTTAAGCAGTGCTGTAAAGGTGGCGGAAGAAAAGGGTGCGGCTTATCATGTTGGAAACGTGCTTTCAAGCGACACTTTCTATGACGACAGCAATTCTCTTGCGAAGTGGCAGAAAATGAACGTTCTGGGAGTTGAAATGGAGTCAGCAGCGCTTTACATGAACGCCGCAAGACTGGGCAAAAATGCCCTTTGTATTCTCACCGTTTCAGACTGTCCGCTGAGAGGTCTTTCCACAACGCCGGAGGAACGTCAGACTACATTTACAGATATGATGGAGATAGCACTTGAAGCGGCGGTTTCGGCGGAATAACAGTCAACTAACCCCGCCGAATGGCGAGATAAAAGTTTCGCCAGCCTTTTCAAAGGCTGTGGGAGTCAACGGGGGCAAAGCCCCCTTGTCGCTCACCGCAGTGAGCGAAACTCTTAAAAAGCCGCCGTGGTTTTTATACAAAAACAAGTTGACTTACAGTATAATTAATCTTAGAAAAATCCAAATTATCCACGGCGGCTTTTGTCATTCAACAGCGTCAGCGCATTAAATGACCGCCGACAGGCGAGAAAAAACTGACGATACGAATAAAAGTAACCCTCTGAGAAATTTTCAGAGGGTCTTTTGTTTATGTTCTTAGTTTTCACTTGATTTGTGCCTTTAGTTTTTCGCCGCCTGACGGCGGTTCATTTAAATCGCTTCGCTCTTAAATGAATAAAGCCGCCGTGGATAATCACGATTTTGCAAAGTTTTCTTTGGCTTAAAGTTTGACTGGTTTTGCCTTCTTTGAACAGCGGCTTTAGAGAATTTCGCTCACTGCGGTGAGCGACAGGGGGACCGCCGTCCCCCTTTGCACTAACCGTGCCGTCCCCTCTGTCAGCTGCGCTGACATCTCCCCACACTGTGGGGAGTCACCCCACAGCCTTTGAAAAGGCTGGCGAAACTTTTGGTTCAACCTTCGGCGGACATAGTTGACTTTTGCGGCATAGTATTATCTTTTTTATATTCTGTGTTTCCTCAATTGACAGCGAAAAGTCAGTATGATATAATTTAAACAGATATTTCCGGATATTTTCCGATAATTTTCAGGAGGGTGATAAAATGAATATTTTTGTATGCGTTGGAAGTTCGTGTCATCTGAGAGGTTCAGCGAAAATAGTCGAACTTCTCAAAAACGCTGTTAAAACCAATAAGCTTGAAGATAAGGTTACGCTTTCCGGCTCGTTTTGTCTGGGAAAATGCACCGAGGGCGTTTCGATAAAGGTGGACGACCAGATTATATGCGGAGTTTCACCGGAAAATTTTGACGAGATTTTCAAAAAATATGTGCTTGACCAGCTTTAAGGAAAGGAATATGGACTATGAACGATTATCTCCAGCTGAAAAAGCTGAACTGTAAAAACTGCTATAAATGTATACGCCACTGTCCGGTAAAATCAATCAAGTTTTCGGACAATCAGGCGAATATCATAAATGACGAGTGTATACTTTGCGGTACCTGTTTTGTAGTCTGTCCGCAGAACGCAAAGCAGATTCGCAGCGACGTTGACAAGGTGAAACAGGCGCTTTCAGACGGCAAAAATGTTGTGGCAAGTATTGCTCCGGCTTTTGCGGCGAATTTCCCCGGCGTTACTATTGCATCAATGGAAAACGCACTGAAAAAGCTTGGTTTTTCAAAGGCAGAGGAAACCGCACAGGGCGCACAGCTTGTAACGGCAGAGTATGAAAAAATAATCGAAAAGGGCGAGCAGAATGTTATTATTTCTTCCTGCTGCAACTCTGTCAACACGCTGATTCAGAAATATTATCCGGGGGCAGTTAAATATTTAGCTGACGTTCTCTCCCCGATGCAGGCGCACTGTCAGAAGCTTAAAGACGAGAACTCCGGCTGTTACACAGTCTTTATCGGACCATGTATTTCCAAAAAGGAGGAGGCTGACAAGTACAAGGGACTGGTTGACACAGTTCTCACCTTTGAGGAGCTGACCGAATGGATGGAAGCAGAGGGCGTTGAGTTTGAGCCGGCAGAGGATACTGTTGAAAAGGGCGTTACAAGGCTTTATCCTACAAACGGCGGTATACTGCGCACAATGAAAACAGATAATCCGGACTACAGCTATTTTTCAGTTGACGGTACTGAAAACTGCATTGCCGCTATAAAGGATATACTGGACGGCAAGGTGAGCAACTGCTTTATTGAGATGTCAGCCTGTGCCGGAAGCTGTGTTGGCGGTCCGGCTATGAACCGTGAGCACAGACAGCCTGTCAAGGACTTTATTGCGGTTGACAGGTATGCCGGAAAGGAGAAATTCTCATTACCCGAATACAGCAGCGAACAGCTTAAAAAGGACTTTAAGGGTGAAATTCTCCACAGGGCAATGCCGAGTGCAAGAATTATCGAAGAGATACTCCACAAAATGGGCAAGACCTCTCCCGACCAGGAGCTGAACTGCGGCAGCTGCGGTTATGATACCTGCCGTGAAAAGGCAATTGCGGTTTATCAGAACAAGGCTGATTTTACAATGTGCCTGCCGTTTCTGAAAGACAAGGCTGAGTCCTTCTCTGATAAAATTATCCGCAATACTCCTAACGGAATTATTGTCCTCAACGAGGAACTGGAGGTTCAGCAGATAAACAAGTCTGCCTGCGAGATATTCAATATCAAAGATTCTTCCGATATAATCAATTCACCGGTGGTAAGAATTTTAAACCCTATCGAATACTTAACAGTTATGGACAGCGGAATAAACGTTCATGACAAAAAGGTTTATCTTGCTGAATATGAAAAGTATATTGAGGAGAGCATAATATACGACAAGGAATATCACATGATAATGGGTATTATCAAGGATATTACCAGCGAGGAAAAGGAACGTGAAAAGAGAAGCAATATCTGCAGCAGCACTATGGAGATAACCGACAAGGTAATTGAAAAGCAGATGAGGACTGTTCAGGAAATTGCGTCACTGCTGGGCGAAACCGTTGCGGAGACCAAGGTTGCGCTGACAAATTTAAAGGAGAGTCTGAGCGATGAATAATCTTTGCACTGATGTGGGCTACCGCAGTATCAACAAACACGGTGAACAGCTTTGCGGAGACCATGTTGAGATAATCGAAAAAGGGGATAATTACACTGTTTTAGTGCTGGCTGACGGTCTGGGCAGCGGCGTCAAGGCGAGTATTCTCTCAACTCTGACTTCAAAGATTATTTCAACAATGATTGCAAATAATATGAGCATTGAGGACTGCGTTTCAACAATTGCCGCAACTCTTCCGGTCTGCGAGGTAAGAAAGGTAGCTTACTCCACATTTACCATTATGTGTGTCCGTGACAACAGTGAGGCGGAGATTATACAGTATGACAATCCGCAGGTTATTCTGTTAAGGGACGGCAAAAACTATGATTACGCAAAAAACGTCTCCGAAATGGGCGGCAAGACTATTTACACCTCAAAGATACAGCTTTGCGAAAACGACGTGTTTATTGCTATGAGCGACGGTGCGATATGGGCAGGTGTCGGCAAGTACATGAATTTCGGCTGGCAGAGGGAAAACATTATTGAATATATAGAAAGGCTTTACGAACCCAACTATACCGCAAAAGTCATATCCACTCTTATTCTTGACGAATGTAACAGTCTTTACGGAAACGAGCCGGGAGATGACACAACAGTTGCGGCAATAAAAATAAGACAGAGAAAGCCGGTAAATCTGCTTTTCGGTCCTCCGGCAGACCCGAAAGACGCAAACAAGATGATGGCACTGTTTTTCTCCAAGGAGGGCAAGCGCATTGTCGCAGGGGGTACGACTTCCACCATTGCGGCGGAGTATCTCGGCACAGAGGTGTGTCCCGACCTTGACTATCTTGACCCCGACATTCCCCCGACTGCGGAAATAAAGGGCGTTGACCTGACAACAGAGGGTGTTATCACTATGACGAGAGTTCTGGAGTATGCAAAAAGCTATATTACCGACAACGAGTGCTACTACGACTGGAGTACAAAGCGTGACGGTGCGTCAAGAATTGCAAGAATACTTTTTGAAGAGGCAACGGATATAAACTTTTTTGTCGGACGTGCGAAAAATCCGGCGCACCAGAATCCGAATCTGCCGATAAATTTCAGTATTAAGATGCGTATAGCCGACGAACTGGCGGAATGCCTGAAAAAAATGGGTAAGAGGATAAATGTGAGTTATTTCTGATAAGTACTCAAAAGCAGCCGGAAAAGCTTGTGTCATTCAAAAGCGTCAGCAATTTGAATGACCCGCCGTAAGGCGGAGAAAACTAAGGGTACAAATCAAATAAAATTTCAATGGTGTATAAACGGGCTGTCGAGGGCGCCAGCCCCTACAAAAATGCTTGCATTTTATCTCTCATAATGCTATAATAAAAATAATAAACTGCGAAAGGAGAATTATTTTCTTTTACGAAAATAATGATTTTTAATATGCTGAGTGATATCGAAATTGCGCAGGGCGCAAAAATGAAACCTATTATTGAAATCGCTGAAAACATGGGTATCGGCTCAGAGGACGTTGAGCCTTACGGTCACTACAAGGCAAAGCTTTCCGAGGCGTTGTACTCAAAGCTTGCTGACAAGCAGGACGGAAAGCTTATCCTTGTTACAGCTATAAACCCGACCCCTGCCGGAGAGGGTAAAACTACCGTCAGCGTAGGACTGGCACAGTCCATGCACAAAATCGGCAAAAATGCTGTTTTAGCACTGAGAGAACCGTCACTGGGTCCTGTTTTCGGAATCAAGGGCGGAGCAGCCGGCGGCGGCTACTCACAGGTCGTTCCTATGGAGGATATAAACCTGCATTTTACCGGTGATATGCACGCCATTACAGCGGCAAACAATCTGCTTTGTGCGGCTGTTGACAACCATATGCAGCAGGGCAATGAACTGGGTATCGACCAGAGAAGAATACTCTTTAAAAGATGCCTTGACATGAATGACCGTGCCCTGAGAAATATCGTTATCGGCATGGGCGGAAAGGTAAACGGCGTTCCCCGTGAGGACGGTTTCCAGATTACAGTTGCATCTGAAATCATGGCTATTCTCTGCCTTGCATCAGACCTTGATGACCTTAAAAAGAGAATCGGAAATATCCTTGTGGGCTACAAGTATTCCGGCGAACCTCTCTATGCAAGGGAACTTGGCGTTCAGGGCGCAATGACAGCACTCCTCAAGGACGCTTTAAAGCCGAACCTTGTCCAGACTCTTGAAAACACTCCGGCGCTTATCCACGGCGGACCTTTTGCAAATATCGCTCACGGATGCAACTCCCTCAGAGCAACAAAGCTTGCCCTTAAACTGGGTGACTACTGCATTACTGAAGCAGGTTTCGGTTCCGACTTGGGCGCTGAAAAGTTCTTTGATATCAAGTGTCGTTTCGGCGGTCTGAAACCGGACTGCGTTGTACTGGTTGCTACAATCAGGGCACTTAAATATAACGGTGGTGTGGCTAAGGCTGATTTGCAGACTGAAAATACTCAGGCACTGGAAAAGGGTATCGTAAACCTTGGCGTACACATTGAAAACATGAAGAAATTCGGCGTTCCTGTTGTTGTGGCTATAAACCGTTTCCACACTGATACTGATGCTGAAGTAAAAATTGTTGAGGATTTCTGCGGAAAAATGGGCGTTGAGGTTTCCATGACTGAAATTTTCGCTAAAGGCGGAGAGGGCGGCAAGGATCTTGCTCAGAAGGTAGTTTCCACAATTGAAAACAAGCCTTCCAATTTTGCACCGATTTATGACGAAAAGCTTTCCATTAAGGAAAAGCTTGATATAATTGCCCGTGAAATTTACCGTGCTGACGGCGTTATCTACACAGCTGCCGCTGAAAAGGCACTTGCTGAAATCGTTGCACTGGGATATGACAACATTCCTGTCTGCGTTGCAAAGACACAGTATTCACTTTCAGACGACCCGGCTAAGCTTGGCAAACCGGAGGGATTCAGGATTACTGTCCGTGACCTTAAACTTTCAGCAGGCGCAGGATTTGTTGTTGCGCTGACCGGAAATATTATGACAATGCCGGGACTTCCTAAAAAACCGGCTGCACTTAACATTGACTGCGACAACAACGGAAATATCACAGGTTTATTCTAAACAGAGGAAGATGAATGATGAGGGTAATAACCGGAAGTCCGGAGGAAACAATTGCATTTGCGGAGAAAATCGGCTCAATGCTGAAAAAAGGCGATATCATTGCCTATAAGGGCGGACTGGGTGCCGGAAAAACCACTTTTACAAGGGGACTTGCAGCCGGTCTTGGTCTGAAAGACGAGGTGACTTCGCCGACATTTGCCATTGTAAACGAGTATCACGGCAGAATAAACCTTTATCATTTTGATATGTACAGGATAATGGATTCCGGCGAACTTGAAGCCACCGGCTTTTATGACTATCCGCAGGAGGAAAGCGTTTTTGCTGTTGAGTGGTCGGAAAACATTGAGGATATTCTGCCGCCGGAAACCATTTATATCACAATTGAGCGTATTGATGATGAAACCCGTGAAATAACTGTTGAGGGAGATGAAAGATTTGCTGACGCTGGGAATTGAAACCTCCGGAAAAACTGCGTCCGCCGCCGTTATGGAGGACGGAATAATGCTTGGGCAGACCTCTGTCCTGACGGCTAAAACTCATTCGCAGGTGATTCTGCCTATGGTGAAAAAGCTGATTGCAGACTGCGAAAGGGATATTAAGGACGTGGGACAAATCGCTGTGGGGGCTGGCCCGGGTTCGTATACCGGAATCCGAATCGGTGTTGCGGCGGTAAAGGCTATGGCGTTTTCGCTGGGTATCCAGTGCTGCGGAATCTCAACTCTGGAAGGACTGGCTTATAATTTCCCCGCTGACGGTATTGTTTGTCCGGTCATGAAAGCAAGGCAGAAGCTTGTTTATGCGGCTGTGTTCCGCTTTTGCAATGGCGTGGCTGAAAGGCTTGCTGACGACATGATTATCGAAAGCGAAAAGCTTGATAATATACTCAAAGGATATAATGATAAAATAATACTGACCGGAGATAGCGCAGAGAGTTTTGCGGAGGAGTTTGCAAATCCCCTTTACAGACTTTCACCGGCTCACCTCAGAAACCAGAACGCTGCCGGAATATGCCTTGCGGCAGAAAATCACGGTTTTTATTCTCCGGAAAAGCTGGAGGCAAGCTATTTGCAGCTTGTAAAGGCTGAAAAAGATTTAATTAAGTCGCAGGCGGGTTGATTTTGATGTTTTTGTATGATATAATAGTTGTATAAACAGGGGCATTCGTGCAGAATGCCTACAAAATAATTTAAAAATGGTGATAGAAATGATAGCAATAGGCAGTGACCATGCCGGTTACAATTTAAAAACTGAAATTATCGAACAGCTTAAAGCGAAAAATATGGTTATACTTGATGTCGGCTGCAACGGAGAATCATGCGATTATCCGGATATTGCGGCTGAGGTGGCAAAAAATGTCGCAGAGGGAAAGTGCGAAAAGGGTATTCTTATCTGCGGTACTGGAGTCGGAATGTCAATTGCCGCAAACAAGGTAAACGGAATCAGGGCGGCACTCTGCGGAGATTACTTTACCGCAAAGTACACAAGAATGCACAACGATTCCAACATTCTCTGTATGGGTGCAAGAACTATTGGTCCGGGAACAGCGGCAGAGATAGTTGACGTTTTCCTCGATACGGAATTTGAGGGCGGACGCCACCAGAGAAGAATTGACAAAATCAAAGACATTGAAAACAGTAATAAATAAGGAGTAACAATTATGGCAGGATTACATTTAATAGATCATCCGCTTATTCAGCACAAAATTTCACTTATGAGAGACAAAAACACAGGCGCAAAGGAATTCAGAGAACTGGTTTCCGAAACAGCAATGCTCATCTGCTACGAGGCTACAAGAGATCTGCCGCTGAAAGAGGTTGAAATTGCAACTCCTCTTGCGGTTGCAAAGACAAAGATAATTTCCGGAAGAAAGCTTGCGTTTGTGCCGATTCTTCGTGCCGGACTGGGCATGATAGACGGTGTTACAAACATGGTTCCGGCTGCGAAAATCGGTCATATCGGAATGTTCAGAGATGACGAAAACTGCAATGTTACAAAGTATTACTGCAAGCTGCCGGACGACGTTGCCGAGAGAGATGTAATTGTTGTTGACCCTATGCTTGCCACAGGAAATACTGCAGTTGACGCTATTTCCGAGATTAAGGCGGCAGGAGTGAAGAACATCAAGTTCATGTGTATTATTGCGTCACCACAGGGCATTGAGCGTTTACAGTCGGCTCACCCCGATGTGGATATTTACTGCGGCGCAAAGGACGAGGGTCTTGATGAGAACAATTATATTGTTCCGGGACTTGGTGACGCTGGAGACAGAATTTTTGGTACTAAGTAAAATTATCGCCTGCTGATTGGGTTCAGCAGGCGTTTTTTATTTTTTCTTGTCGGACTTTTCCTTTATCTTGATTTTCAGTTCGGTCAGTGCGTTGTTGAATTTAGTTGACCTTGCACGGGGGTGCGCATTGATGAGGTCTTTTTTAAGATAATTCAGACGCTCGGAAACACTGGTGCGCTCAGACTGGAGCTGCTGGATTTTCTGCTTTATACTTTCAATGTGCGGATTTTCTTCGGCATTTTCCTTGAGTTTGGCATTAAGCTGTGAAATTTCCTCACGAATTTCAGTCATGCGTTTCAGAATATTGTTGACATCAATTGCAGACTTAGCGGAAATAATAAGGTCGACAGCGAAAATAACCAGCAGAATAATATCAATAATGGTTATCAGAGTTGAGTCCAACCTGAAAACAAGCGGTTCAATGTGGATATGTACCTTGTAATTCACAAGCAATGTCATAAAGCCCCACATAAGGGTTGCCTCTGCACAAATTCTGCCGGAAATGTTGTAGCAGCAGTCGCTGTAATCCCAGTAACGGGTCTTGAAGAGGAGTTCCATCAGCCAGCCGGTGACATACTCCATAAGAGTTGCCGCAAGAGCGCCGCAGACGAACATTTTGACTGGGTCATGCATGAAAGGCTTGCCGGCAAGTATCATTATAACTGCGCCAAAGCCGTAAATCGGAAGAAATGGACTTCGCAGAAATCCACGGTTGACAAAGTGCTTTTCGTGAAACGAAACCAGAGCAGTTTCAAAACACCAGCCGAAAAAGCAATAGATAAAGAAAAAGAATATCCACTGAAAGAAATTATAATCTGGCATCATCAGACCACCTTTTGTTAATGTATTATAAATAAGATTATACTTTAAATATGAGTGCAAGTCAAATAAAAAGTGGTTTGTTGTAGAAATATGTTGCTTTTTATCAATTTTTATCTGCAAAACTGTGCAACCCTCCAAATCGCAAAAAAACCGTTGACAAGCGGGGAAGTGTGTGATATAATAATAAAGCTGTCGAACGAGAGAGCGAAAAGCTGAAGGGCGTCAAAAACTTTTTAAAAAAAAGGTATTGACAAGCGAA
>JALEVO010000057.1 GCA_022788225.1 Oscillospiraceae bacterium
TCCCGGTTTAGGTGAAGGAGGACGCTATCATGTAAAGGCAGACGAACACCCTCTTCCGGAGGGAACAAAGCTGACCTTTGCCCTCGCCGGCAATCAGAACTGCGGAAAGACAACGCTGTTTAACCAGCTGACTGGTTCAAATCAGCATGTCGGCAACTTTCCCGGTGTTACTGTTGACAGAAAAAGCGGCGTTATAAAAGGCTTTCCGGAAACTGAGATAACCGACCTGCCGGGTATATATTCTATGTCGCCCTACAGCAGTGAGGAGATAGTTACCAGACAGTTTATTATAAACGAAAAGCCAAAGGGTATTATCAATATAGTTGATGCAACAAATATTGAGCGAAATCTGTATCTTACAATGCAGCTTATGGAACTTGATATTCCGATAGTACTTGCCCTGAATATGATGGACGAGATGAGGGGCAACGGCGGTAGTGTCCACATCAACGAGATGGAGGAAATGCTTGGAATTCCTGTTGTACCCATTTCAGCGGCAAAGAACGAGGGCGTTGACGAACTTGTTGACCATGCCGTACATATAGCCAAGTATCAGGAACGACCGGGAAGAACCGATTTTTGCAGCAAGGACGATTATAACGGTGCTGTACACAGATGCCTGCACGGAGTTATGCACCTTATTGAGGACCACGCACAGGCTGCCGGAATACCTCTTCGGTTTGCGGCGACAAAGCTTGTTGAGGGTGACGAGGAAATACTGAAACTTCTTGATCTTTCCCGGAATGAAAAGGAAATGATGGAGCACATCATAACCCAGATGGAAGAGGAGAGAGGTCTTGACAGGGCGGCGGCTATTGCGGATATGCGTTTTTCGTTTATCCAGAAGCTTGTGGATAAGACTGTTGTACGTCCTCATGAAAGCCGTGAACACGCACGAAGCCGCAGAATTGATAAACTGCTTACCGGAAAATACACAGCTATACCGTCTTTTGTCTGTATAATGGGACTGGTTTTCTTTCTTACTTTCAACGTGATTGGAGCGTTTTTGCAGGGAATGCTTGAAAATGTGATAGAGCTTCTTACTACAGCTGCGGACACCGCCATGACAAACCTGAATATAAACAAGGCGATACATTCTCTGATAATTGACGGAATATTCAGCGGCGTCGGAAGTGTTTTAAGCTTTCTGCCAATTATCGTCACCCTGTTTTTCTTTCTCTCACTGCTTGAAGATACAGGTTACATGGCAAGAGTTGCCTTTGTGACAGATAAGATACTGCGAAAAATCGGGCTTTCCGGACGAAGTATCGTGCCAATGCTTATCGGTTTCGGGTGTACTGTTCCGGGGGTAATGGCAAGCCGCACTTTGCCCTCCGAGCGTGACAGAAAAATGACTATACTGCTCACTCCGTTTATGAGTTGTTCTGCAAAACTGCCTATATACGCATTTCTTTCAGCGGCATTTTTCCCGAAATATTCCGGACTTGTCATGACAGGACTTTACTTTTTTGGTATCATTGCCGGAATAATCGTTGCGCTGATTTTTAAAAACACAATGTTCAGCGGAGAGGCTGTGCCCTTTGTAATGGAACTGCCGAATTACCGTATGCCGGGAATGAAAAACGTAGCACAGCTTTTGTGGGAAAAATCAAAGGACTTTCTGCAAAAGGCATTTACAGTAATATTCATTGCCACAATTGCAATATGGTTCATGCAGAATTTTGACCTGCATCTCAGAATGGTAACAGATTCTCAGGACAGTATTCTCGCAGCGGTTGCCGGATTTATTGCCCCGCTGTTTTCGCCTCTTGGCTTTGGGGACTGGCGAATTTCCACATCTCTCATTGCCGGACTTATGGCAAAGGAGAGCGTTGTTTCCACACTTACAGTTCTTTTCGGTTCTACAGAGGGAATGTACGCTGTAATAACTCCTCTTGCGGCTTTGTGCCTGCTTGTTTTCTGTTTGCTTTATACGCCGTGTGTTGCGGCAGTTGCGGCAGTAAAGAGAGAACTCGGAGGAAAATGGGCACTGGCAGTTGTCGTGGGACAGTGTGTGATAGCGTGGCTGTTTGCGTTTGTTGTAAGAGCGGCAGGACTTTTAATAATGCATATTATTTAATGAAAAAGACGGTTCATAACGAACCGCCTTTTGTTTTATTCAAAGCTTATATCAAGAATCGAAGTCTGATCCGAACCGCTGTACACCAGATATACTGGCTTTACTCCGTCGATACCAGATAGCTTTGCGGAAAACTTTTTCCAGTCTTCAGACGGTGTTACAGCAATTTCTGCCTTTTTATCGCCGTTTAATTCAGTGTAAACAGAAAAAGTTCCCTCACCGTTTCCTCTTGCTGTAACTGAAATTGTTTTGCTTCCGTCAAAGCTGAAATACTTGTAGCCTATAAGAGTACCAGAACTTATTTCAGCAATAAATCTGTTTTCGGCGTCATGGTTTACATTTGGAAAACTGTCCGTGTATATTTTATTTGAGCCGTGTGGCATATTTCCGTTTGTTATGTTGCAGGCAATAACTGCCGGATAAGTACCCTGCGCTTTGAGAGGACCGTCGTTTAAGCCGCATGATGTTATTTCAACCTGTTTAATTGAACCGTCCGGTTGGATTGTGATTTTTTCAGCACACGCCTGTCTGCTATAATCTGACTTGTGGGTCAGTCTGTGATAAAAGACATACCACTGTCCGTTTATATTTTCAATACTGCCGTGAGTTGTACCGGTCATGTTAAGACGGTCTTTTTCTGTTCTGCCGTCAAGACCTACATCACCGTTTGAAACAATAGTACCGCCGAATGTGAAATCCCTGTCGGGGTAATCACTTGTAGCATAGCATAACTCATGATTTTTCCATGAGGAATAGATAAAGTAATATTTATTTCCGACTTTGCGCATTGAACTTGCTTCAAAGAAAGGGTGTTCCTCAAAGCTTGTACCCTTTGTTTTGTAAGGAATGATGTGTTTCGGCTCTTCTTTTACAGTCAGCATATCGTCCTCGACTGTGACCATAATTGGACCCATAACGCTTTCGGGTGTACCGATAATTTCCTCACGGCTCTTGTTAAAGCTTTTCATCTGTTCTTCAATATCCTCGTCCGGGTACTGTGTGCCGTAATAAATGCGGATAGTTCCGTTGTCGTTTATTACACCGGGGTCGAAGCAGACATATTTAAGCATGGGACTGCCGTCGGGATATTTTACATATCCGATATACTCATATTGTCCTGCAGGGGTATCGCACACAGCAACACTGATAGGGCCGAAATAACCGCCGACGCCAAAGCTTCCGGACATACAGTAATAAAGATAATATTTTCCGTCATTGCCCCTTACAACGTCCGGAGCGTACATATACTTGCGGTCGGTGGTGTATGCCGGGTCCTGACTGGCACGATAGATCACGCCTTCGCATTTCCAGTCGGATAGATCGTCAACGGGTGCGGAATAAACGGTGTAATCCCCCATACAGAAGGTTTCGCCGCCCTCCTTGTCGTGAGAGCCGTAAAGATAAACACGGTCGCCGAAAACATGAGGTTCGCCGTCCGGAATGTATTCATTGATAGGTAAAAATGGATTATAAACCTGTTTTTTCATTTTTATATCCTGCCTTTCAGTTATTTTTACAGCTATATTATAAATGATTGTTTATACAATGTCAATAGAAATTGAAGCTAATTAAATTATTGTAATATTAAAAATTTACATAAATTAATGTTGTCTATCTGCTTTTAATGTGGTATAATTATCATGTAAAAGAATATTTTTCTGATAGCGGAGGAACAAAATGAATGTTATTTCACTTCTTATTCCAAAAATAGATGTTGCATATATCAAGGACACCTGTACTATCCGTCAGGGACTTGAAAAAATGAGAGCACACGGCTATACAGCCATACCGGTTCTGAGAAAAGACGGTACTTACGCCGGAACGGTAAGCGAGGGAGATTTTCTATGGAATCTTATTGACAACCGTAATAACAGCCTTGTTGAAAAAGAAAAAATGCTTGTTTCTGATATCATCAGAAAGGACTTTAACCCTGCCGCCAATATTTACATAACAATGGATGAACTTTTAAGACGTGCAATAAATCAGAGTTTTATACCCATAACTGACGACAGAGGTTCATTTGTCGGAATTGTTACACGGCAGATAATAATCCGGACATTTTTGTCAGATACTAATAAAAAAGGCAGTTGAGAGTAAACTGCCTTATCTGAAAGGCTGATAAAAATGAGCAGAAAAATAAACACAGGAAAAATTATCTCCGGATTGATGTACGACATTCTGGGAAGCATATTTTCTTCAGTTGGAATATATATATTTGCCGGAAATGCCGGATTTGCCATTGGAGGCGTGTCAGGACTTGCGCTTCTTGCAAACCACCTTTTCAATATCCCTGTCGGTACTGCAGTTTTAATTATCAATATACCGCTTGTTATCCTTTCATATAGATTTGTCGGAAAAGGATTTCTTTTGCGGAGTCTTAAAACGATGATACTGTGTATGTTTTTTCTTGATTTTGTTTTTCCTCATTTTCCGGTCTATTCCGGCTCAAAGCTGCTGGCGGCGCTCTATTCGGGAGTGTTTATCGGAACTGGTCTTGCGACTTTCTATATGAATAATACTTCTTCCGGAGGAACTGATTTCATAACCATGTCCGTTAAAGCTGTAAAGCCTCATCTTTCGATAGGCTTTGTAACAATGCTTGCTGACCTTGTTATTATATCTCTCGGACTGCCTGTTTTCGGAGATATCGACGCTGTCCTTTACGGTCTGCTCTCAACCTTTGTAACGTCAGTTGTTATCAACAAGCTGATGTACAGGATAGGTGCGGCAAAGCTGCTGATAATCATAACTGAAAACGGACAGGAAACAGCACAGAAGATATCCGGAATATGCGAAAGAGGTTCAACGCTTATCCGTGCACAGGGAGCATATACCGGCAGTACTAAAAATATACTGATATGCGCCTGTTCAAATTCACAGGTTTATACCATAAAAAAAGCGGCTATGGAAACTGACGATAAGTCATTTATCATTCTGACCGACGCCAATAAAATATTCGGCGAAGGTTTTTTTAGAAATAATATCTAACTGGAGGAACACAATGAATACAACTGAATTTATTGACAATCTTATAAATGGAAAATATGATGAAACACTGAAAATGCTTTATGGCAGTGACGAAACAGTCATTGCCGCACAGAAAAAAAGATATAGGAATGCAGCTGAAAGCTTTGCAGAGCTTTTTCCGGAACGCAGTGAAATTTCAGTTTTTTCCGCTCCGGGACGTACTGAAGTCGGCGGAAACCATACGGACCACCAGCATGGCTGTGTCCTTGCGGCGGCGGTAAATCTTGACGTTATTGCCATAGTATCATTTCACAATGACGGCGTTATAAGACTTCATTCAGCCGGATATCCGCAGGATATAGTTGAACTTTCAGACCTTTCACCGCAGCCGGAGGAACAGGGCAAATCAGCGTCGCTTATAAGGGGTGTGGTTTCACGTTTCAGTGATATGGGGGTTGAAGTCGGCGGATTTGACGCATATACCACCTCTGATGTTTTAGGCGGCAGCGGACTTTCTTCATCAGCGGCTTTTGAAGTACTTGTCGGAACTGTCATTGACCAGCATTACAATAATGGTAAGGCAGGAGCAGTTGAGATTGCGAAAATCGGACAGTACGCTGAAAACGTGTATTTCGGCAAGAAAAGCGGTCTGATGGATCAGATGGTAAGCTCTGTTGGCAGTTTTGTCTATATTGATTTTGAGGATACTGATAATCCGGTAATCGAGAAACTTTCCTGCAAATTTGAGGACGCAGGCTATGTTCTGTGTATTACCGATACAAAGGGCAGTCACGCTGATTTGACAGATGACTACGTTTCCGTTCCGGCTGAAATGAACATGATAGCAGAGAAATTCGGCAAAAGCTTTCTGAGAGAAGTGAGCGAGGAGGAGTTTTATAAGGCACTGCCGGAACTCAGGGAAACCTGTCCAGACAGGGCGATACTTCGTGCCGCACACTTCTTTGCTGAAAACAGACGTGCCGGACTTGAAGCAAAGGCACTTTCAGACAATTCCTTTGACGAGTTTCTGCGCCTTGTAAGGGAATCGGGGGATTCTTCTGCAAAATGGCTGCAAAACCTTTATTCCTGCCGCAAGCCGGCAGAGCAGGGAATACCTCTCGGTATTTTTGCAAGTGAGAGAATACTGGACGGAAAGGGTGCGTCAAGAGTACACGGCGGCGGTTTTGCCGGAACGATACAGGCGTTTGTACCAGCTGACATGAAAGAAGTCTACCAGAACGAAATGAATCGTATTTTCGGAGAGGACAGCTGTCACTGTTTGAGGATAAGACCGGTGGGCGGAATGAAAATTCTATAGGCAACACCGCACCATTATTGTCGTACAGATGCGCAGTCAGATTTTTCGTTAGATTGCATAAAAAACTCGCAGGCATACTGGTGTATGTCAAGAGATTTTTGTGTGATATAACGGAAAATCTGCAAGCAGATGTGCGGCAAAGGCGTCAGCCGTTAATTGTGCGGTATTGCCTATAGTAAACGACAAATTAATTTGGCGTTTACTATTTGCCGATACGCACGCAGCGAACATAGTGAGCGAATGTGCGAGGCATTTAAAAATATTTACTATCGGAGAAATGAAAATGATATACGAAGATATAAATTCACTGGTAAAATACGGCGTCAGAAAAAAGCTTATTACAGCTGACGATGAGATTTATGTGAGAAATCAGCTTATGGACGCTCTGCACCTTGAAGCATGGGAAGAGCCTTCCGGCGAAATACCCGAAAGGACTATTGACGAGATACTCGAAAGCCTTGTTTCCTACGCCTGTGAGCAGAGGATTATAAGCGGTTCAAATGCGTCAAAGGACCTGTTTGACACAAAGCTTATGGGTTTTCTTACAGCCATGCCCCATGAAGTAATATACAGATTTTTCAGAGAATATGAAAAATGCCCCAAAGCGGCTGCCGACTGGTATTATCAGTACAGCAAAGATGTTAACTATGTCCGTGCCGGCAGAATTGAGCGTGATATCAAGTGGAAATATGACAGCGAGTACGGTGCACTGGATATAACCATAAACCGTTCAAAGCCGGAAAAAGACCCGAGGGATATAGCCGCAGCAGCCAACAGCAGAAAGCTTTCATATCCCGACTGTCAGCTGTGCATTGAAAATACTGGTTTTGCCGGAACTCTTACCCACCCCGCAAGGCAGAATCTCCGTCCGATACCTATGAAAGTAAACGGCGGCGACTGGGCTTTTCAGTATTCACCATACGGTTATTTCAATGAACACTGCATTGTATTCAACAAACAGCACATTCCTATGACAATTGACGAAGCAGTGTTTGAAAAGCTATTTGACATACTTGATATACTACCCCATTATTTTGTGGGCTCAAATGCTGATTTGCCGATAGTGGGCGGCTCAATTTTAAGCCATGAGCATTTTCAGGGCGGACGCTATACCTTTGCAATGGAAAAAGCTCCGGTTGAAAAATCATTCCTTATTCCGGGAATACAGGGCGTTCAGGCAGGTACAATAAAATGGCCTATGTCGGTAATAAGACTGAGCAGTGACAACCGTTCACTTCTTGCAAAGGCTTGTAGTATTGTCCTTGAAACATGGCGCAGCTACACTGATGCAGATGCTGGAATTTACGCTGAAACAGACAGAGTACCTCACAATACCGTTACACCTATTGCCCGTATGAGGGGCAGCAGATACGAATGTGACCTTGTTCTGCGAAACAATCTGACAACAGAGGAACGACCGCTGGGCGTTTTCCACCCGAATCCGTCACTGCACCATATAAAGAAAGAAAATATCGGACTTATTGAAGTAATGGGACTTGCAGTGCTTCCGGCAAGACTTGCGGATGAGCTGCCGTTGCTTGAAAAGGCGTTATGCGGCAAAATTGATATAAGCAATGATGAAAAGCTGGGCTGTCATGCACCGTGGATAAAAGAACTTTCGGAAAAATATCCCGATATTTCAGAGGAAACTGCACCGGAAATAATTAAGCAGGAAATAGGCGCAGTTTTTGAAAAGGTACTGCTTGACGCAGGTGTTTTCAAAAGAGATGAGGAAGGTCAGAAAGCGTTTATGAGATTTGTGAATAGTATAAAAAACTGAATATCAACATTATAAGAAACCAGCGGTACTGTGAATAAGTGGTACTGCTGGTATTCAAATATCTGATAAAAATTCTGGTGTGAATTTCCGGATTTTTTTTTCAAAAATACATAGACAAATTAATATAAATAGTGTATAATAAAAATAGTAATGATTATTATTTATTCCACATCAGCTAAAGGGTGAATTTAAATGACTGATAAAGAACTGCACAAGCTGCGCCGTTCTGAACTTCTTGAAATAATGCTTAATCTTAAAACAGAATCTGACAGATTAAAGCAGGAAAATGAAGAATTAAGGCTTACACTTAATGAACGCAATATAAGTCTGGAGAAATCAGGAAATATAGCAGAGGCGGCTTTGCAGCTAAGCGGTATATTTGAAAATGCCCAGCAGGCTGCTGACATATATTTAGCAAGTATAAAAAAGACATACGAACAAAGGGACAGGATTATTTCAGATGCACAGTCAAAGGCAGAAAAAATTATCAGTGATGCAAGAAAATATGCTGAAGAGATAAAAAACCATGCTGAAAGGGATACAATAAAATAACTCATAAAAGTTTTTGTAAAGGTTAGATTTTAATGCAGACTCAAAAAATTAAAAATTTGCCGACAGCATTGCAGTTAAAAACTGAACTTGACAGAATTAATCATAAAAAGGAATTTCGTAAGGTATTAAAAGGAACTGTTATATCCTTGCTTGCAGTTGCAGCAATATCAGTGCTTGTTTCTGTATTGTTTATGCCTGTTCTGAAGGCTACCGGTTCAAGCATGGAACCAACGCTGACTGATAATCAGTATGTGATATGCCTGAATAATAAAAAATATAAAACAGGTGATGTCATTGCATTTTATTATAATAACAAACTATTGCTGAAAAGAGTTATTGCAGGTCCGGGAGATGTTGTTGACATTTCCGGAGACGGAACTGTTTATGTAAACGGAAATATTATTTCCGAGCCGTATATTACTGATAAGAGCAAAGGCAAATGTGATATAGAGCTGCCTTATCAGGTTCCTGAAAATAAAATTTTTGTAATGGGTGACCATCGTTCTGAATCGGTTGACAGCCGTTCGGAGGTTATCGGGTGTATTTCAAAAAAAGATATTGCAGGAAAAGTTATTTTCCGTATCTATCCTCTTGACGAATTAGGTAAAATCAAGTAGAAAGGAGGTATAGTTATGACATCTGTAAATCAGAAAATAAAATTCTTTCTGAAAAGTCATAAATATCAGAGAGTCAGGATACTGGTTTTGCTGGTGCTGTCTGTTATTGTGATTTTTACGGTGATTTCAGGTCTGATAAAGCCGGCAGTCAGCATGACGGGTGATCTTACCTGTACAGTTGCGGAGCATACTCATACAGAAGAATGTTATGCAGATGTTCTGGTATGCGGACTGAATGAATCTTCGGCACATTACCATGATGAAAACTGTTATGAGCTGAAAAATGTACTGATATGCAGGATAACAGACGAATCATATATACATACTGATGAATGCTACGAACCAAGAGAAGTGCTTGTATGTAATCTGTCCGAAGGCGAAGGTCATAAGCACACTGATGAATGTTATGAAAACAGGCTTATATGCGGCAGACAGGAGCATAATCACAGCGAAGAATGTTTTGAGCAGCAGCCGTCTGACGAGGAACAGGAGTATATTCTGATGTCAGATTTCAGCAATACTCTTTCTGCGCAGAATATAACGTATCTTTCCGGAACGGAAATTGATACAAATGTAAGCGTAAACTTCGGAGAGCATATATCCAAGGTTACTTATAAACCGATTTCCTCTTCCTCAACAGACGAAAACATCAAACCGGTTAAATTTACAGTCAATTACACTTTGCCGTCAAATACACTTATGCAGGTGAATAATAACAA
>JALEVO010000058.1 GCA_022788225.1 Oscillospiraceae bacterium
ACGGCAGAAACCCTATCGTTGCTCACGAATATCTCGGCAACTCAATGGAGGGCAAGGACGTTTTCGTAGCTGATGACATTATTTCCTCAGGTGAATCCGTTCTTGACATTGCCTATGCGCTGAAAGCCAAGAAAGCAAGAAGATTTTTTGCATACGGCACTTACGGTCTTTTCACAAACGGTCTTGAAAAGTTTGACAAGGCTTATGAGGAGGGATATATTTCCGGTGTGTTCGGCACAAACCTGACCTACAGGTCTCCGGAACTGCTTCAGCGTCCGTGGTTCCATGAGGTTGACGTTTCAAAGTATATCGCTTACTTTATCGCATCTATCAACCATGACGTTTCAATCAGTACAGTCATTGACCCACACGAAAAAATCAAAACTCTGCTTGCAAAACAGGGACACAATCAGTAAAAAATTATCCGCATCTTTATGGTGCGGATTTTTTATACCCGGAAAAATATCTTTATAACTTGCAAATAAAATTATATAAAATGCTTGACAAGTTATGAATGTAGTGCTATAATAATGATAAAAGGAGGGGAGAAGATGAAAAAAAGCGTATACAGTCTGGTTTTGTCAGATGATGTGGTGAAAGCCATTGACGATATGGCTTACCGGCTCAACACAAGCCGTTCTAACCTTATTAACCAGATACTGGCTGAACAGGTTTCCTACAAAACTCCCGAAAGCCTTATGAAAGATATCTTCGACTGCATGAGAACAATCATGGACGGTCACTTTCAGATACAGGGGCAGGCGTCGGACGCAATGCTTTCGATAAGAAGTCCGTTAAGGTATAAGTACAAGCCGACTATAAGATACCGTGTGGAGCTTTTAAGGGAGGCAGAAAAGGACGTTTTCGGAAAGCTTTCAGTTTCTTTCCGAACCCAGAGCGCACAGCTGATCAGTATGCTTGAAGGCTTTTTCAGACTATGGTACAGCCTTGAAAAAGCTTATATAAATAATTATTTTCCGGAGGGTGTTGAGTATGCTTATTCAGAGGGCAGATTTATCAGAAAGCTTAAAATTTCAAAGGAAATCGGTCAGACCAGTCCGGATTTACTTGGCAATGCCATAGGTGATTATATAGGCTTGCTTGATTCGGAAATAAAGCTTTATTTTGCCGGAATTGATGATATGGGAATGACAGCGGGAAAAATGGAAAAAATGCTTGTGGACAGTATAAATAATGGCATGACAGTCATTTAAGGAGGTATTTGTTATGAATGCTAATAAGTTTACACAAAAATCCCTTGAGGCTATACAGCTGGCACAGGATACTGCAACGGAATATCAGAACAATGCGATAGAACCGGAGCATCTTGTTTATGCATTGCTTAATCAGGAAAATGGTCTGATAAGTCAGCTTATGCAGAAGATGAACATTGATGTTCAGGCACTGACAGGTTCAGTGGTACAGGTCATTTCCGCAATGCCTAAGGTTACAGGCAGCGGACGACAGAGCGGAGCAGTCTATGTTTCAAACGAGGCAGACAGAATTCTTGTTGACGCTGAAAAACAGGCTAAGAATATGAAGGACGAGTATGTTTCAGTTGAGCATATTTTCCTGTCGCTCCTTGAAAATCCTACTTCTAAGCTGAAAGATATATTCAGAGCATTTTCAATAGATAAAAACGGTTTCTTAAAGGTACTGATGGAAGTCAGAGGCAATGCAAAGGTAACTAACCAGAATCCGGAGGAAACCTATGACGTGCTTGCAAAATACGGTCAGGAACTGGTTGAACTTGCAAAAAACAATAAGCTTGACCCGGTTATCGGTCGTGACAGCGAGATCAGAAACGTTATCAGAATACTTTCAAGAAAGACCAAGAACAATCCTGTTCTCATTGGTGAACCGGGTGTCGGCAAAACTGCAATTGCTGAGGGACTTGCACTTAGAATAGTTGCCGGAGATGTTCCGGACAGTCTTAAAGACAGAAAAATTTTCTCTCTGGATTTGGGCGCACTTGTTGCCGGTGCAAAATACAGGGGCGAGTTTGAGGAACGACTTAAAGCTGTCCTTTCCGAGATAAAAAAGAGCGAGGGCAGAATTATTCTCTTTATTGACGAGCTGCACACTATCGTAGGTGCAGGCAAGACTGACGGTGCAATGGACGCCGGAAATCTTCTGAAACCAATGCTTGCAAGGGGAGAACTGCACTGTATCGGTGCTACCACTCTTAACGAGTACAGGCAGTACATTGAAAAGGATGCCGCCCTTGAAAGACGTTTCCAGCCTGTTATGGTAAGCGAGCCGACTGTTGAGGACACAATTTCAATTTTAAGAGGACTCAAAGAGCGTTATGAGGTTTTTCACGGCGTAAAGATTCACGACCAGGCACTTATCGCTGCGGCAACTCTTTCGGACAGGTATATTACAGACAGATTCCTGCCGGACAAGGCTATTGACCTTGTGGACGAAGCCTGCGCTATGATAAGGACGGAAATAGACTCAATGCCTACAGAGCTTGACGAAATTTCAAGAAAGATAATCCAGCATGAAATTGAAGAGGCGGCTCTTAAAAAGGAAAACGATAAAATTTCTGCTGAACACCTTGCAGAGGTACAGAAAGAGCTTGCAGAAATGCGCAGTCAGTTCAATGAAATGAAAGCAAAGTGGGAAAACGAGAAAAACGCTATCACAAAGGTTCAGAAGCTCAGAGAGGATATTGAGAAGATAAACGCCGATATTGCAAAGGCTGAGCGTGAATATGACCTGAACAAAGCCGCTGAGCTGAAATACGGTAAACTTCCACAGCTTCAAAAGGAACTGGAGGAAGAGGAAAAAATCGCTGAAAAGGCCAAAAACGGTGATTCACTTCTGCGAGATAAGGTAACAGACGAGGAAATCGCAAGAATAATCTGCCGCTGGACTGGTATTCCGGTTGCAAAGCTTATGGAGGGTGAGCGTGAAAAGCTGCTGCACCTTGACGATGTTCTGCACAAACGTGTTATCGGGCAGGACGAGGCTGTCCAGAAAGTAAGCGAGGCTATACTGCGTTCAAGAGCCGGTATTCAGGACCCCAACAGACCGATAGGTTCGTTCCTCTTCTTAGGTCCTACAGGCGTCGGCAAGACTGAACTTGCAAAGGCACTTGCTGAGGCTTTGTTTGATGATGAACACAACATTGTCCGTATCGACATGAGCGAGTATATGGAAAAATTCAGTGTGAGCCGTCTTATAGGAGCTCCTCCCGGATATGTGGGCTACGAAGAGGGCGGTCAGCTGACAGAGGCAGTAAGGAGAAAGCCTTATTCTGTCATACTCCTTGACGAGGTCGAAAAGGCACACCCTGATGTATTCAATATTCTCTTACAGGTGCTTGACGACGGACGTATCACTGATTCACAGGGCAGAACAGTCGATTTCAAGAACACTATAATAATTCTGACTTCAAACTTAGGTTCTCCTTACATTCTTGACGGTATCACCGAAAGCGGAGAGATAAGCGAAGAGGCAAGGGAAAAGGTTGACGGACTTCTGAAACAACAGTTCAGACCGGAATTTTTGAACCGTCTTGACGAGATAGTATTCTACAAACCCCTTACAAAGCATGAGATTTACGGTATTGTTGACCTTATGCTGGACGACCTGAGAAACCGTCTGAAAGACAAACAGCTCAATGTTGAGGTTACTGACGCAGCCAAGGACTATATCATTGAGCAGGGCTACGACCCGAATTACGGCGCACGTCCGCTGAGAAGATTCTTACAGAGAAAAGCAGAAACCCTCATTGCAAAGAAAATCATTGCTGACGATGTAGCACCGGAAAGTACGCTCCTGCTTGACTTTGACGGCGAAAAGCTTGTTGTGAAATAATAGTATAACCGTCCCTGACGCTTTGTGTTGGGGGCGGTTTTTTGTAAAAAAAAGAATAACCCGCAGTATTTCTGCATAAAATACAAACGGGTGATTATATGACAAAATTAAGAAAAAAAGAAATAATCGGATTTTTGTTTACGGCAGTTCTTGGCACTCTGCTCCATTTCACATACAACTGGAGCGGTAAAAACGGTTTTGTGGCACTCTTTTCAGCAGTAAATGAAAGCACATGGGAGCATTTAAAACTTTTGTTTGTTCCGGCGGCAATTTTTGCAGTTATCGAGTATTTTACCGACGGACGGGACTTACAGGGATTTCTTACAGTGAAAGCTGCCGGTATATGGTTGGGGATGCTTACCATTGTAGTGCTTTACTACACCTACACCGGGATAATCGGACAAAATTTTATGTGGTTTGATATACTGATTTTCTTTATCGGCTGTGCAGTAGTTTCGCTGTATACTTTAAAAAAAGCAAACCGTATTTTTGGCAGTAATTTTGCCGGAATACTGCTCCTTATAGTGAGTACCATTGCATTTTTCGTTTTTACCTACTTTCCGCCGCATATCGGATTGTTCAGTGAACAATAAAAAAATCCCGAAAGTGTCAGTACTTTCGGGATTTCAATTATCAGGAAGTTTTTTTCTTTTTCATTCTGACTATGACAACAGCCGCTATAACAACAACTACAGCCGCCGCAATGCCAATTATCAAAATCGGATTTACTCCGCCTTTCAGTGCACCGTCCGGAAGAGTTTCCGACTCAAAAACTATTGTCCTGTCGTACCATTTCTGTTTTTTGATACTCCACGCCGCACAGTCAATATCCTTGTCAAGCGCTTCTACAGGAATAGTGTAGGTATATTTGCCCTCCGGGTTTTCCACAAAGTAAATACAGCTGTCGTCCGGCGCAGATTCAGCCTCCTCACGAGTACCCATAAACAGCTTTTCATAACCTGTTCCGCTAAGGGTCATAACGGCGGTCATTGTGCCGTCTGAAACTTTAAGCTGACAGTCAACTATCTTGAACATGGACGAGCTTGACGTAACTTCAATGCTGTATGTGCCGTCGTTTACCTTGTCGGCATAAACAGGGGATTTTTCACCGCTTTCAGCAAAAACAGTGCCGGACACGAAACAGCAGAAAAGCATTAAAACAGTACATAAAGATAAGATGATTTTTTTCATGTATAACCTCACATTTTATTTGCCGAGACGGTCTATTGCGTCACCGACATGGGAAACGTAGATTTTCTGTACATCTGCGATTTCGCCCAGTCCCTTTAAGACGCATTCGACCTCATAGCCCTCAGCCTCAAAGGTTGTTTTCCATGAACCGTCCTCGTCGCCAGCCATATCGTTGTTTGCATGGTCACCGGCAACTACCATAAGAGGTTCAAGAACGACCTTTTTATATCCCTTCGCCTTAACGGCTGCGATAACATCATCAAGGGTTGGAGTTGCCTCAACTGTTCCTACAAAATAGCTGTCAGCACCGGCTGATGTGAATGAGTCCTGAAGCTTGGTATAGGTAGAATTTGCGTCATGCTCTGTGCCGTGTCCCATAAATACAATTGCTGTTTCACCGTTGTTATATTCCTTGGTTTCAGCGGTAAGTGCATTGACGAGATTTGTGTAGTCCTCATCAGATGTAAGCAGGGGAGTACCCATTGCAACTTTGTCAAACTTGTCCTTGTATGTTTCAACTGCTGCGGCAAGGTCGTCGTATTCATAACCACTCATAATGTGTGTCGGCTGAACCACAACTTCTTTGACACCGTCTGAAACAAGCTTGTCAAAAGCCTCTTCAACATTGTCAGTTTCAATGCCGTCTCTTTCCTTAATGATATCGATTACAGTCTGACTTGTGAATGCTCTTCTGACTTCATAGTCAGGATAAGCGTCTGCAATGGCTTTTTCGATTGCACCGATTGTCTTTTCTCTGCTGTCGTTGTAGCTTGTGCCAAAGCTTACTGTTAAAATTACAGGCTTTGCAGTATCCGCAGACTTTGATTCCTGTGAATTGGTATTTGCACCGCAGCCTCCGAACATACAGACAGCTGACATAAGAACAGCTGCGATAAATCTTCTTTTAATTTTCATGGTGATTTTTCCTTTCCAATCTGATTATTTATATTAAGACTGAATACATTGACCGCCCGGCGTTTTGTACATGATCTTTGTATTGCCTTAAAATCGCTAAAAATACTTTTTGTAAAGCTCTTCCGGAATATCAAAAAGCTCCCGGATAATTTCATCTGTGAATATCTCCTCCGGCTTTCCGGAATGGGAAACAGCGCCATTTTTTATGCATATTGTGAAATCTGAGATTTTTTCCGCAAGGTCAAGCTCATGCATGGAAACGATAACGGCAATTTTATTTTCCACAGCAAGCTTTCTTAGTATCTCCAGAAAAATTATTTTATGATGAATGTCAAGGTATGAGGTGGGTTCGTCAAGAATAAGTATCTGTGGTTCCTGACAGACTGCCCTTGCAAGCATTACCCTTTGCCGCTGTCCGTCGCTTACCTCTGAAAAATCGCAGTCTGCAAAGTCCGACATCTCCACCATTTCAACTGCACGGTTTACCGCATCCCTGTCCTTCTGACTAAGCTTTCCGAAACGACCTGTGTAGGGGTATCTTCCGGTCTCGACTACATCACGGCAGGTCATAAGTTCCGGCTTTATCCTCTCGGTAAGAACCACTGAAAGCTTCTTCGCCTTTTCATTGGGAGAAAGCTTTTCAGCGCTTGAATCTTCAAAATATACCTCTCCGCCGTGCTTTTTCAGGTAACCTGCAAGGGTCTTGAGAATGGTTGACTTTCCCGAACCGTTAGGACCGATAAGGGTCATAATCTCTCCGCCTCTGACATTAAAGCAGATATCCTTTATCAGCGGCTTTTTGTACCCCACAGCCAGACTGTCGGCAGAAATTTTTGCATTGTCCATCAAAGCTCACCCCTTTTTCTGCGTATCAGTACTGTAATCACAACCGGCGCTCCGAAAATTGCTGTAACCGTGCTGATACTAAGCTCTGTTGGGGCAAATACTGTCCTTGCAAGCATATCGCAAAGCATACAGAATATACTTCCGCCCAAGAAACAGCCGGGTATTAAAATCAATGGCTTTGATGTTTTAAACAGTACCCTTATGATGTGAGGAACGGCTATTCCCACAAAGGAAACCGGACCTGCAAAGGCTGTGACACAAGCAGAAAGCAGTCCTGAAAGAAGAATAAGCGCAGTGCGCAGAAAAGTGATTTTTACCCCCACATTCTGCGCATAGCTTTCACCAAGCTGATATGCGCAGATAGGCTTTGAGAGAAGAAAGGTTCCGGCAGAAGCAGTAAGAACCACCGCTGCAATGACCTTTACGTTTTCCATGGACATTCCGGAAAATGTACCCACAGACCAGTTGTGGAGGTTTACAATATCTGAATCATCGGCAAAGGTTATGACAAAATCTGTAATTGCCGAGCAGATATAGCCAATCATTATTCCGCATACCACCAGCATTGACATACGCTCCATTTTTTTCGAGATAAGCAGTACAAACCCCAGAGAAATAAGGGAGCCTGTGAACGCCGCCAGTATCATAACAGCTGAATTTATCGTGCGGAATCTGCTTACCGCCGCAATCATCACAAGAGCAACTGTAAGCTTTGCTCCGGAGGAAACACCCAGTACAAAGGGGCTTGCAATGGGGTTGTGAAAAAACATCTGCAAGAGATATCCCGAAAGTGACAGCGCACCCCCTAACAGAAGTGCCGCCAGCACTCTGGGTATGCGTATTTTCCAGATTATTCCCGACGTGGTATCGTCCGCCGTGCCTGCAAACAATACATGAAAGACCTCTGAAAATGATAATCCTGCACTGCCAATGAAAATATTGATAAACAAGGTAAGTACCAATAAAATTATAAGGCAGATAAATGCGGCTATGGTTCTTTTCTGTCTTTTCATTGTCCGCTGTCACCGCTTTCAAGCTTGTATAAAAACTGCGGAGGATTTTCAGTATATTTCCCAGTAAATATTTTATTGAAATCTGAAATTACGGCACTAAGCTTCATGGTTTCCTGAAAAAGGTTGTTTCTTGTGCACCACACATTTCCGTCCTTTACCGCTTTGAAATCAGCAAGCAGTTTATTTTTTGAAATCAGCTCGTCAAGGCTGTTTATCTCTCCGCCTATAGTGCTGTTATAAATTATAAAATCAGCGTCCTTTGCGGTCTTGTAGAACTTTTCCATTTCCATGGTAACTGCTGATGAGGCATTTTCACTGCCTAAATCTTTGAAAATATTTTCCCCACCGGCAATCTCTATCATTTTCGTGACATAATCTCCGGGTTTTCTTGTGACTGCCTGTCCGGAATTGCTTATGTAGAAAAATACGGCGGTCTTACCAGTACTTTCGTAATCATCAAGCTGCTGTGTCTGTTCAGTGAAAATACTTTCAGCCTCGTCTGAATTTCCGGTAATTTCACCGTAGACCTTTATCCATTCACTGCGCCCCAGAGGGTGGGATTCATAGCTTGAATAGTCCACAAAAACGGTTATGCCAAGTTCTTCCAGCTTTTCTTTAACTTCGGGAGTATGCTCAATCATTGTGGACTGGACGGACAGTCCGCAGTTTTCGGATACAAGCAGTTCATAGTCAGGCTCACGATATTTTCCGGCATAAAGCATACTGCCCTTTTCCATGGCATTGCGTGCATAGTCAATATACCAGTCCTCAGCTTTTGTACCGGAGAATCTGACACTATTTCCGCAGTCCAGCGCCTCAAAGATACCCATAGCCGAGGTTGCGGCAAGATAAATATTTTCAGCCGGACGTTTTATTATTTTTATGCCCCTGTCAAGTTTTTCCGGAGCGCTTTTTCCCTCCGGAACTATGAGATATCTGCTGCCGTCTGCAACAGATATCATGGAATATCCGTCCTCATAGCGGTCTATTGCAAACTGGTCAGCGTAGGAAAGTGCTGCTCTTTCACTGAAAACAAGTCCCTCGGTTTCATAGGGGTTATCTGAAATTTTTTCAGATTCAGAACAAGAAACAAGGAATAAAACAAGAATCAGAGGCAGTACACACAACAATTTATTTTTTACCATTAGCTTTCCTCTTTCTGATAAATAAGCCTGTCGCTGACGTCAGAATAACAGCACCGAGAATACAGACGCTTATAATTATTCCGGACGGACTGTTTTCTTTTTTAAGAGTCGATGAATCAAAATGAAGTGTGTACTCTATAAGGTGCGGCTCACTCATGGCAACAGTTTCCGCAAGGACGGGTATGTCAGCGTCAAGCTGTGGTATTTCCACAACAAAAACAGAATTTCCCTCCTCGTTTTCGGGGTAGTACTCTTTGCCGTCAACTTTCATATAGTCATAAGATGAACTGCTCCATTCTATCTCCGCATTCATAATGCCGTCTGTTACAGTCAGCTTTGCAGGGGAGGTGATATGCGCCCTGCCAGTACCGCCGGTCAGTTCAGCTTCAATTGTATATTCACCGTCAGAATTATTTTCTGCCATGGCTGCTCCTTTCAGGCAATAAAAAACGCCTTTACCTGTCAAAACAAGCAAAAGCGCACAAGAATAACACGCATACAGTAGCTTCCAAAAAATACCGTATCCGTCTTAACGTACTGCCAATTACTCGTGACATTGGGAAAAGAATCCCGTGTACCAACAAGCAGGCAGGTCTCCTGACTTAAATATCAATGCACGAAAAGAACCTTCCCAAAACAATTCAGTGGCATATACTTTCCGCACTCCATAATTACAGTGACGAGTTCGTACAGGACTTTCACCTGTTTCCCTTTTCACCGGATCCGGTTTTCAGTTTTCTGAAAATATCCGACACCTGCTGTCATTATTAAATTATTTCAGATTAATCATATCACAACATAGAATCTTTGTCAAGTAAATTCAAGCATTTTTTTAAGTTTACAAATCAGGAAATTTGTGATATAATAAATTATAAGTAACAAAATTTTTTATCGGAGGAACTTGAATTGGCAACTGAAAATATCAGAAATTTTTGTATAATTGCTCATATAGACCACGGAAAATCAACTCTTGCCGACCGTATTCTTGAAAAGACCTATACCGTTGCAGAGCGGGATATGGAAGAACAGCTGCTTGATAATATGGATATCGAAAGAGAGCGTGGAATTACTATAAAAGCCCGTGCTGTGCGCCTTAATTATAAGGCAAAGGACGGAAAAGAGTACATTTTCAACCTCATTGACACCCCCGGACACGTTGACTTTAACTATGAGGTTTCCCGTTCACTTGCAGCCTGCGAGGGCGCAATACTTGTAGTTGACGCATCGCAGGGTATTGAGGCACAGACTCTTGCAAACACCTATCTTGCTATAGAGCATGACCTTGAAGTCGTGCCGGTTGTAAACAAGATTGACCTGCCCTCTGCCGACCCGGAAAGAGTGTGCGAGGAAATTGAAAACGTAATAGGCATTCCGGCAATGGACGCTCCGAGAATTTCCGCAAAAGCCGGAATAAATATTGAAGAGGTGCTGGAAAAAATCGTTTCTGATATTCCGTCCCCCCCCGACACAGCAGACAAGCCTCTTAAAGCACTGATTTTCGACAGCTACTATGACGCATACAAGGGTGTTATAATTTATGTAAGGGTAAAGGACGGTATAGTCAAAGTAGGGGACACTATCCGTCTTATGGCAACAGGTTCGGAGTTTACCGTAGTTGAAGCTGGTTACATGGACGCTGTGAACCATATCAATAAGGGTTCACTTTCAGCCGGAGAGGTTGGATATATTTCCGCCTCCATTAAGAGTATCGGGGACACACAGGTTGGTGATACGGTGACAAACGCTGAAAACCCATGTGACGAACCTCTGCCGGGTTACAGAAAGGTTAATCCTATGGTTTATTCTGGTATTTATCCGGCTGACGGTGCAAAGTATGAAGACCTGCGTGAGGCACTGGAAAAGCTCCAGCTTAACGATGCGTCGCTGTCCTATGAACCGGAAACATCAATCGCACTCGGATTCGGATTCAGATGCGGTTTTCTCGGTCTGCTCCACATGGAAATTATTCAGGAACGACTTGAAAGGGAATATAACCTTGACCTTATTACAACTGCACCGTCAGTTATTTACAAGGTAACACTTACAAACGGTGAAACGCAGTATATAGACAATCCGACAAATTTTCCTGACCCGGGACTTATTGCAAGTGCAGAAGAACCTATGGTAAAAGCGGAAGTGCTTGCACCGTCCGACTATGTGGGAAATATTATGGAGCTTTGTCAGGAAAGACGAGGAGTTTTCAAGGACATGAAATACCTTGACGAAACAAGAGTTTCACTCCACTACGAACTGCCTCTCAATGAAATCGTATATGACTTTTTTGACGCTTTGAAGTCCAGAACAAAGGGTTATGCGTCATTTGATTACGAAATGCTGGGCTATGCGCCGTCAAAGCTTGTCAAGCTTGATATTCTGTTAAACGGCGATATTGTTGACGCACTGTCATTTATCGTTCACGCTGACAGGGCATATTCACGAGGAAGAAAAATGACTGAAAAGCTTAAAGAGAATATTCCGAGACAGCTTTTTGAAGTACCTATACAGGCAGCAATCGGCGGTAAGATTATTGCAAGAGAAACTGTCAAAGCTATGAGAAAAGATGTACTTGCAAAATGCTACGGCGGCGATATTACTCGTAAGAGAAAACTGCTTGAAAAGCAGAAAGAGGGTAAAAAGAGAATGCGCCAGCTTGGAACTGTAGAAGTGCCGCAGGAAGCATTTATGAGTGTTTTAAAGCTTGATGAATAAGGAGGTCGTAAAAATGAAAAAATATGTTTGTCCTCACTGCGGAGAGGCGACCATTTCACCATTACAAAAGGCATTTGCCGGAAATCAGAAAGCAAAGGGCGTTGTTTGCCCTCACTGCGGAAAAAGGTGTACAAACGGAATGCAGTCAACTGTGTTTCACACAATAACAGATTTTATCATGCTGGCGGCTGTTGTAATAATGTATATAAAGCTTGACCTTAGTACTTTGCCTATTCTTGCAGTTATGCTTGCAACTTTTGTGATAAACAAGCTTTTTGATATGCTGTTTTTCCCCCTTGTGCCAAGTCTGCGAATTGACTGATGACAGGAATCTATATCCATGTTCCGTTCTGCGCAAAAAAGTGTCCTTACTGTGACTTTTATTCATGCAGTTACACTCTGAAATCGGCAGAAGAATATAAAAATGCCGTCATAAGAAATATTGAGGCACTGCCCTGCATTGACGCAGATACCGTATATTTCGGCGGTGGTACACCGTCACTCATTCCGGCTGATTTTATGGCTGAAATGCTGGATGCTCTTGACAAAAAGCTGAACCTTTCACAGCCTGAGGTAACGATTGAAGTGAATCCCTGCACAGTGACAGCTGAAAAGCTCAAAGCCTATAAAATGGCAGGGGTAAACCGACTGTCTGTGGGAGTGCAGTCGGGAAACAATGATGAACTGAAATTTCTGGGGCGTAAGCACACCTTTGAAAAGGCAGCAGAAACCGTTGAACAGGCGGTCAGTGCAGGATTTGAGAATATTTCCTGCGACCTTATGATTGGTGTAAAGGGACAGACTCCCCAAAAGCTTGAACAGTCCATATCGAAAATCACAGCTTTGCCGATCACCCATATATCCTCGTATATTCTGAAAATTGAGGAGAATACGCCTTTCGGCAGGAACAATACTGAAAAGCTTCTTCCCGATGATGACCAGACTGCGCAGCTGTATCTCTGTTCAGTCAGACTGCTGGAGAATGCCGGATTCAGGCAGTATGAGATATCCAATTTTTCCCGTGAGGGATATAAAAGCCGTCATAATCTTAAATACTGGAAATGCCAAGAATATTTGGGTATAGGACCGTCTGCACACTCATATTATAACGGCAGAAGATATTATGTTCCGGAAAGCCTTGAAAGCTTTTGTACGAACCCGATTCAGCAAAAAGTTTATGAGGAGTACGAATCCGGCACAGACGAAGAAAAAATCATGCTGGGACTTCGTCTGACTGACGGTATCTGTCCCGACGATTACCCGTCATTAAAGCATAAAATACTGAAAAAGGCTGAAAATTACTGTTCTCACGGACTGGCATTATTTAAAGACGGCAGACTCCGGCTTACTCCGGAGGGATTTCTGGTTTCAAATTCGATAATATCGGATATAATCTGAATTGTCTATTGAAAATAAAGGAAATATGAAGTATAATTAAGTTATGTAAACGTCAAAAATAATTTGACGTTTACTAAAATAAATATTTTTAAATGCCTCGCACATTCGCTCACTATGTTCGCTACGTGCGTATCGGCAAATAGTAAACTCCAAATTGATTTGTCGTTTACTATATAATAAAAACAGGAGGTCAGTTATGGCTGATAGATTTAAAGTTTCCCTGCAAAAAATAATTGATGAATTCAAGCTTGAATCAATATATGTACCCAAGTCACCGGAGGAAATATTCATTGAAGAAAATGACGTAAACCGTCCGGGACTTCAGCTTATGGGATTTTACGAATATTTCAATCCGGAGCGCATACAGATTATAGGAAAGATGGAATTTGCCTACCTTTCAACTATTGACGAGCCGACCCGAAAGGAGCGTCTTGAAAAGCTGTTTTCACAGCAGCTGCCGGCACTTATCATCACAAGAGAACTGCCGTATTTTGCAGAAATGCTGGAACTTGCGAAAAAATACGAAATGCCGCTTTTAAGAAGTAAGGAAAGCACTTCCAACTTCATGTCAGGACTTATTGCGTTTCTGAATCTGAATCTTGCCCCGAGAATTACCCGTCACGGCGTTCTCATTGAAATTTACGGTGAGGGCGTGTTCATTACCGGTGAAAGCGGCGTTGGTAAGAGCGAAACCGCAATCGAACTGGTAAAAAGAGGTCACAGACTTGTTGCAGACGACGCAGTTGAGATAAGAAAGGTTTCAAACATAAGCCTTGTGGGAAGTTCACCTGACAATATCCGCCACTTCCTCGAACTGAGAGGTATCGGTATTATCAACGCAAGACGTCTTTTCGGTATGGGTGCAGTAAAGCTTACTGAAAAAATCGATCTTATCGTTGAAATGGAACTCTGGAATCCGGAAAAAATCTACGACAGAATGGGTGTTGACAACCAGTACACGTCAATTTTAGGTGTAAAGGTACCGTCCCTTACAATTCCTGTCAAGCCGGGACGTAACCTTGCTGTTATCATGGAAGTTGCAGCTATGAACAACCGTCAGAAGAAGATGGGCTACAACGCTGCACAGGAACTCCTTGAAAAGCTGGGTCTGGATATGGACAGCAACGATACTGTAAAAAATTACGAGCAATTCTAAAACGGAGGCATAAAAATGTTTATTGAAGCTGATCTTCACTGTCATTCCCTTGCGTCATCTCACGCATATTCAACTGTAAAGGAGTTAGCCGAATCGGCTTGTGAAAACGGTCTGAAACTCTTTGCGCTGACAGACCATGCGCCTGAAATGGAGGATTCACCACACATCTGGCATTTCAACAATCTTTGTGTACTGCCGAGGGTTATAAAAAATGTCAATGTTTTAAAGGGTGTTGAGGCAAATCTCAAAAATATCGACGGTGAAATCGACTTTTCCGAGTTTGACCTTAAATGCGTTGAATGGGTGGTTGTGTCCTGCCATGACCCTGTGATTATGCCGGGAACTGTTGAGGAAAACACCGAGGCGTATATCAATCTTATGAAACGCTATGAGGCGGTTGACCTGATTGGTCACCCCACAACATGGAAATTTCCGGTTGACTTCGACAGACTTGCAAAAGCGTGCAGTGAATACGGCAAATTCCTTGAACTGAACGAAAGCTCTGTTGCAGCCGGAAGAAGTCCGAAAGAAAACTGCATTACAATGCTCAATGCCTGCAAAAAGTATTCCGTTCCAGTTATAGTTGACACAGACTGCCATTACTGCGACATTATCGGTAAAGTCCCGACTGCTGAAATGATTATTAAAGAAGCAGATTTCCCGGAAGAACTGATTTTTGACAGAAAGGCAGAAAATGTAATGAAGTATCTTGCTGAAAAGAGAAATATTACTTTTGGGTGAGTAAAAATATATAGATTTATAAATTCAATTGGACGTGGTTTTCAATGATTGTAGTAACAAATCAAATTCAAGGGAATGTTGAATGTAATAATGTTGAGCAAATAGAGAATATTATTAGACAAGCAGCTTTACTTCCAATTGACGAAATATGGATAAGCGGAAATTCGGAATACCCTTGTCTTAGCATTTTGGTTAATGGTTATTTAGCTTGTATTCATTATTTTGAACAAGAGGGGATAATGTGGCAATCGTATGGAAACTATCAAAAGGAGATAAATTTCCTTGCTGGCGGTGAAGAATGGTGTGCACCTGCTGATACAGTTGTTTCGCTGGAATCCGCTATAAATTGTATGATAGAATTTTGCTCTGATATGAGGCAGCCAAAATGTATAAAGTGGCAGGAACTGTAATTGATTTGATATTTTATAAAAAATTATAAGAGAGTGAGAGTATTTATGCCGTATATTGACAAATTATCAGCATTGTGCCGTGAATACGGGTGTGAAATCAAAACTGATGAACCGCTTAAAAATCATACAACATTCAGAATCGGCGGAAACTGCCGTGCTATGGTGTATGTAAATTCAGCGGAATCACTGCTGGCATTTTTAAGTTTCCTTAAAACTGAAAATATAAGATACTTTGTCCTTGGCAGAGGCAGCAATATCATTGCGGCAGACGAGGGCTTTGACGGCGTAATACTTAAAATCGGCAGGGATTTTTCTGAAATCAGACTGCTGAATGAAACAGATATTTTCTGCACTGCCGGAGTGTCGCTTATGGAGGTGTGCCTTTTTGCCCTTGAAAATTCTCTTGAGGGTATTGAGTTTGCCTACGGTATTCCTGGGACTTGCGGAGGTGCGCTGTTTATGAACGCCGGAGCGTACGGCGGAGAAGTAAAGGACATTATAAAATCTGCGCATTATGTGGACAGTACCGGTAAAATCTGTGAAATACAGTCGGAGGAAATGTCCTTGTCATACAGGCACAGCCTTTTTGCCGAGCATACAGACTATGTGATAACGGATATGATTTTCAGTCTGAAAAAGGGCGAACAGTCTGAAATAAAAGCAAAAATGGACGACCTTATGGAGCGCCGAAGAACCAAACAGCCCCTTGAATTTCCAAGCGCCGGAAGTACCTTTAAGCGTCCGGAGGGAAGCTATGCGTCACTGCTGATTGAACAGTGCGGACTGAAAGGACTGTCTGTGGGCGGAGCACAGGTAAGCACCAAGCACAGCGGATTTGTTGTGAATACAGGGGGAGCGACCTGCGCTGACGTCCTTGAACTGACAGAAAAAGTAAGCAGAATCGTTAAGGAAAAAACAGGCTTTGAGCTTGAGCTTGAACCGCTTGTACTAAAATAAAAGCCGTATTTTGGAGAATGGAGATTGGTATGCAGTTTGTTATTGTTACGGGTATGTCGGGTTCCGGAAAATCCTGCGCTATGAATGTGCTGGAGGATATTGGTTTTTACTGTATTGACAATATGCCTCCTCAGCTGCTTAATAAATTTGCCGATATATGTATGCATTCCAAAGGACAGCTTGACAGAGTTGCAGTGGCAGTTGATATACGTTCCGGGGAGATGTTCAGCGAGATTTTTGACCGCTGGAAAATGCTCAAAGACAATGCCGACCTTGATGTGAAAATACTTTATCTTGAGGCAAATGATGAAGTGCTTATAAAACGATACAAGGAAACAAGGAGAAAGCACCCTCTTGACGATAAGTTTTCAAACTGTCTGCATAAAGCAATAGCCTTTGAGCGGGAACAGCTTAGTCCCTTAAGAGAGGTTGCAGATTACTATATCGAGTCGTCATACCTTTCAACGTCCCAGCTGAAAGAGGAAATAAAGGGGCTTTTCCTTGAAAAGAACAGTGACTCCATGATTATTAAAATTATGTCATTCGGTTACAAATACGGCGTTTCAACCGAGGCTGACCTTGTTTTTGACGTGAGATGTCTGCCGAACCCTTACTATGTAAAGGAACTGCGCTCTATGACAGGCTGTGATTCCAGCGTAAGGGACTACGTTATGAGTTTTGAGCAATCGAGGATACTTCTTGACAAAATCAAGGACTTGCTTGATTTTCTGATACCTCTTTATGTCCACGAGGGAAAAAGTCAGCTTGTAATATGCTTTGGCTGTACTGGTGGAAAGCACAGGTCTATTACCTTCACAGAACTCATTTCTGACTATCTGACCCAGAAAGGACTCAGAGTCCAGAAAAGCCACAGGGATATCGGAAAGGATATCAGCTATTACAGAACATAAAATTAAGGAGTGAGCCACAATGGCATCCTTTTCAAACGATGTCAGGGCGGAAATCTGCCGCACCATTACGGACAGCGACAAAAAATACGCCTGCTTATACGGCATTGTGCTTTACTGCCGTCATCTGACTGAAAGCAGCATATCAGTACATACTGAATCGGACTGCTTTTTTGAACTGATGTGCAGTCTTTTAAAAAGTATTTTCGGAAAAGATGTGGTTTATGATACCGAGATAATTCCGAAAAAGAACGGCTGTAACGGATATTATGTAAATATTACAGATGAGAAATCGGTCAATACGATTTTTGAAACGTATAATATCGCCCCCGAAAAGCGTGAAATAAATCTTAAAAATATAGTCAATAACAGCCTTAGTGCATTCCTTGCAGGTGTTTTTTTCGTATGCGGAAGTATTACAGACCCCAACAAGGAATATCATCTTGAATTTACTCCTACCACTGACCAGCTTTATGCTGACCTTGACCAGATTTTGCAAGGATTCGGGATTTCAGCCCGTAAAACCGAGCGTAAAAACCATACAGTTCTCTATGTAAAGGACAGCGAAAATATAGAGGATATCCTGACTTTTATCGGCGCAAGACAGTGTACTATTGACCTTATCAATATA
This sequence comes from Oscillospiraceae bacterium, assembly GCA_022788225.1. Lineage (GTDB taxonomy): Bacteria > Bacillota > Clostridia > Oscillospirales > Ruminococcaceae > Porcipelethomonas. Next base: position 17,846 of record JALEVO010000058.1, read on the forward strand.
AAAATATACAAGGATATGCGAAACAAGGTAAACAGGATAGCAAACTGTGATGCTGCCAATATAGAAAAAGTTATAAATGCCGCATCGAAACAGACAAGGGATATTGTTACCATTCAGAAAGCGGGATATTTTGATACTCTTTCTGCTGATTTGAAAGAAGCAGCACAGCTCAGACTTGATTTTCCGGAATACAGTTTACAGGAAATAGGAGAGAACCTTTCAAAGCCTATCGGTCGTTCGGGAGTTAACCGCCGGTTTCAGAAAATAGCGGCTCTGGCAGAGGAGATAAGAGGAAAAGACGGTGAAAATATTGGAAAATAACAGCTTTGTACATCTTCATGTTCACAGTGAATACAGTCTGCTTGACGGCGCATGCCGTATAAAAGAGCTTGTGAAAAAAGTTAAGGAGCTTGGGCAGACTGCTGTTGCCGTAACTGACCACGGAGTGATGTACGGGGCTGTTGACTTTTACCGTGAGGCGAAATCAGCCGGAATAAAGCCTATAATAGGCTGTGAGGTCTATGTGGCGAGAAGAACACATTTTGACAGGGAAATGAAGCTTGATTCCCACCCTTATCATCTGATACTGCTCTGCAAGAATAATCAGGGGTATAAAAATCTGATAAAGCTTGTGTCACTGGGATATACCGAGGGTTTTTACAGCAAGCCGAGAGTGGACGTAGACCTTCTTGAAAAGTATTCTGACGGACTTATCTGTCTTTCCGCCTGTATTGCCGGAGAGGTTGCCTCAAAGCTTATAAACCACGACTATGACGGTGCAAAGCAGACTGCTCTGAAATACAGTCAGATTTTTGGAAAAGATAATTATTACCTTGAAATTCAGAATCACGGTATAAGGGAACAGATTGAAATCATCCCCCAGCTTTACAGACTGTCAAAGGAAACGGGTATTCCTCTTGCCGCAACAAATGATTCACATTATGTAAATAAAAGCGACGCTGAAACACAGAATATTCTTATGTGCATTCAGCTTAAAAAGACAATTTTCGAACAGAACAGTCTTAAATTTCCAACAGACGAGTTTTATATAAAATCCACTGAGGAAATGGCTGAACTTTTCAAAGACGTTCCCGACGCTGTTACAAATACTGCCCAAATCGCAGAGCGTTGTAATGTTGAGTTTGAATTCGGAGTTATCAGACTTCCCAAATTTACTGCTCCCGGGGTTGACGACAATGTAAAATATTTCAAACAGCTATGTGTTTCCGGACTGAAAGAAAAATACGGCAGCAATGTAAATGAAAGCATACTTGAAAGGCTTAAATATGAACTTAAAGTTATAATTGAAATGGGTTATACCGATTATTTTCTGATTGTGTGGGATTTTATCCGGTATGCAAGGGAAAATAATATTCCGGTGGGACCGGGAAGAGGTTCTGGTGCCGGAAGTCTTTGTGCATATTGTATCGGTATAACAGGTATTGATCCCATAAAGTATAATCTGCTTTTTGAGAGATTTCTGAATCCCGAAAGAGTAAGTATGCCGGATTTTGATATTGATTTCTGTATTGAGGGCAGACAGCAGGTTATTGACTATGTTGTTTCAAAATACGGCACTGACAGGGTTTCACAGATAATTGCTTTTGATACGCTCAAAGCAAGGGCGGCGGTAAAGGACACCGGCAGAACTCTCGGTCTTTCGGTAAAATTCAGAAATGATGTTGCATCGCTGATACCAAAAGAACTTGATATGACGATAGAAAAGGCTCTTGAAAAAAATGAGGATCTGAAACAACTGTATGACACCAACCCCTCTGCTCACAGACTTCTTGACGAGTCCATGAAGATAGAGGGAATGCCGAGAAATGATTCCATACACGCCGCCGGAGTTGTTATTTCCGCAGTGCCGATAACGGAACTTGTACCGGTAAAGAAAAGCGGTGATGCTGTTGTTACGCAGTATACAATGACCTCTCTCGAAAGCATGGGACTGCTTAAAATGGACTTTCTTGGATTAAGAAATCTGACTGTTATCAAGCACTGCTCCGAGCAGATAAAGAGGTATAAGCCGGACTTTGACATAAACAAAATATCCGTTGATGACAGGGAAGTTTATGAGATGATGTCCCAAGGGAAAACAACGGGTGTTTTTCAGTTTGAAAGTGACGGCATGAGGCGTGTTCTGGCACAGCTTAAACCGGAAAATCTTGAAGACCTTATTGCAGTAATTTCCCTTTATCGTCCGGGACCGTCGGATTCAATACCGAAGTATATTAGCAACAAGCACCATCCCGAACAGATTACCTACAAGCACCCAATGCTTGAAAATATTCTTGATGTGACCTACGGATGTATGGTCTATCAGGAACAGGTCATGGAAATATGCCGTGTTATGGCAGGGTATACCTACGGACGTGCTGACCTTGTAAGACGTGCAATGGCGAAGAAAAAACATGATGTAATGGAAAAGGAGCGTCAGATATTTGTGTACGGCAGTAATGGTGAGGACGGTTCTGCTGTGTGCACAGGAGCAGTTGCTAACGGCATTGATGAGAAAACCGCCAACGAAATTTTTGACGAAATGAGCGGTTTTGCGTCCTACGCCTTTAACAAATCCCACGCCGCCGCCTATGCTTACCTTTCCTATCAGACTGCTTATCTGAAATGCCATTACACAAAGGAATATATGGCAGCACTTATGTCAAGCGTACTGGGCAATACGGATAAGCTGGCGGAATATGCGGAGGAGTGCCGGAAAAACGGCATTGAGATACTTCGCCCGGACATAAATTGCAGTTTCTGCGAGTTTACTGCGGAAAGTGACGGCATAAGGTATGGCTTGCTTGCGATAAAGAATATCGGCAAAGGAGTTATTAACGGCATTACTGCCGAACGTGAGAAAAACGGCAGATTCACTTCCCTTGACAATTTCTGCGAAAGAACTTCTGGACTAAATATCAGCAAAATAATTGTGGAAAATCTGATAAAGTCGGGCTGTTTGGACGGTCTGGGGGAAAACCGCCGTGAAATGGTTTCAGAGTATGAATTTCTCATGGACAGTTATTCTGATTTTTCAAGACAGAATATTGACGGACAGATGAATCTGTTTCCCGAAAATGGTAGTCAGACAGCGGTTAAGCGAAAAAAGATGCCGCAGCCGGAATACAAATATGCAGATCTGCTTGAATTTGAAAAGCTTGCCACAGGAATGTATATTTCCGGACATCCTCTTGGTGAATACAGGCTGACTGCAAATCTTATGAAACTGCCTTCTATTGCTGAAATAAAAAAGGTTTTCGGTGCAAAATATAAAAATAAAGAGTTCAGCTTTCTGGGAGTTATTGACGACATAACAGTACATTACACGTCTAATGGCAAAAAAATGGCTTTTGTAAGTGTTCAGGACATAAGCGGTTCGCTTTCGTGCACTCTGTTCCCGGACACCTATGAACTTTACAAATCAAAACTGGAATACGGCAGGATAATATATATAACAGGAAAGGTTTCGCCAAAGGACGATTATGAGTTTTCTGTTATATGCAGCCATGTATGGTCTGAGGAGGAATTTAGGGATATAGCCGATAAAAAAAGATTGTGTGTAAAAATTAATAGTACTAACAAAAGTGATACTGAAAAAATTATCTCATTTGCAGGTGATTTTCCCGGAAATACACAACTTTGCTTTTACTTCACAGATATGCGTAAATTTGTTAAGCCCAGATCTGTTTCAGGAGTAAATGTATGTAAGGAACTTACAGAAAAAATCGAAAAAATCGTTTCATCTGACAATATCGGGCTGATAGATTAGCATGAAAAATGATAGTTTATGAATAATTTTCATAAATTTATCCGAAATGACTTGACAAAAATCTTAAATGTAGTAAAATAGTATATGGTAAATTAAACATGCCATAAGGCGGATAGGAGTTATAATAATGCTTAAAAAGATTGGTGTTTTAACAAGCGGAGGAGACGCCCCGGGAATGAATGCTGCTGTTCGTGCAGTAACAAGAGCCGCTATAAGAAAGGGTATGCAGGTTTACGGTATCCGCAGAGGATATAATGGACTTATAAACGGCGACGTTTTTGAAATGAACGAGAGAAGCGTTTCTGATATTATTCAGAGAGGCGGTACAATGCTTTATACTGCAAGATGTCCAGAATTCAGAACTGAAGAAGGCGTTGAAAAAGCTCGTGCAAAGTGCGAGGAACTTGGTCTTGAGGGTATTGTTGTAATCGGTGGTGACGGTTCTTTCAGAGGTGCGGCAGACCTTTCAGCAAAGGGTATTCTTTGCGTGGGACTTCCAGGCACAATTGATAACGACATATCATGTACAGAATATACAATTGGCTATGACACAGCTATGAACACAGCTATGGAAATGGTTGACAAGCTCAGAGATACTGCTCAGTCACACGACAGATGCAGTGTTGTTGAGGTAATGGGCAGAGGCGCAGGTTTTATTGCTGTTAACACAGGTGTTGCCTGCGGTGCAACTTATGTAATTACAAGTGAAGTTCCTTATAATCTTGACGAAATTGCAAAGAAAATGCTTGAGTCAAGAAAAACAGGCAAGCAGCATTTTATAATTGTTGTTTCCGAAGGCGTTGGTCATTCGGATGAAATCGCAAGAACTCTTCAGGAAAAAACAGGTATCGAGGCAAGAACTACAATTCTCGGCCACGTTCAGAGGGGTGGTTCACCGACAGTAAGAGACAGAGTTGTTGCAAGCCAGATGGGTTATTACGCAGTTGACCTGCTTTCACAGGGTATTGGTAACAGAGTTGTCGGAATGCAGAACAACAAGATTGTTGATTTTGACATTCAGGAGGCACTTTCCATGAAGAAGCCTTTTGAGGACGATCTTTATCATATCGCAGGTGAAATTGCGTTCTGATAAATAATATGAATATAAGCATCAGAGCAGGAAACTATGCGTGAAATGTCCGGCAGAGGGGGAGTGGCTGCCGGAACAAAAAGCTGAAAAGCTTGCGGTATAGTTTCCGCATCCCGCTGAATGCATAAAGTGCCTTTTCATAATGGATTCTTTGTGCAAATCAAGGAGTTTTTTATGAAAAGGTTTATTTCAATTTTTAAAGATTCTGCAAATGAACTGACAGATATATGGTGTGGTTATGTTCAAAACTTTTTGCAGATAAAATTTCTTAAAACTTAAAATATACAGGGATTTTATAATTGATTAACGGAGATAAAAAATGAAAAGAAAAATTGGTTTTATCGGCGCCGGAAATATGGGAAGCGCTATAATGAGAGGAGTTTCTCTTAGTGAACTGCGCTGGGAAATTGAAATTTATGCGGCGGACCCTGATGAATCAAAGCTTGACGCATTGTCAGACTGTGATGTTATAAAATGCAAAGATGCCGCAGAACTTATGGACGATAGCGATATAGTATTTCTGGCTGTTAAGCCGCAGGTTCTTGAAAATGTACTTAAATCACTTGACGGTCATGTCAGGGATGAGCATATATTTGTTTCAATAGCTGCCGGAATTTCAGCAGAATTTATCAGAAACACTCTCGGCAATCAGAACATAGGTGTAATTCTTGTTATGCCTAATACACCACTGCTCCTCAAAGAGGGTGCAACTGCAATTGCGGCAACTGATTCCGTAGCAGAAAAACAGTTCAGATTTGTCTGCGGAGTTTTTGAATCCTGCGGACAGGTTCAGGTTATTTCCGAAGATAAGATGAAGGAAATAATTGCAATCAACGGCAGCAGTCCGGCATTTATTTATCTTTTTGCAAAGGGATTCATTGACTATGCCGCTAAAAACGGCATTGATGCTGAAGCGGCTAAAAAACTTTTCTGCCAGAGTCTTGTGGGTTCTGCAAAAATGATGACAGATTCCGGATACACCATTGATGAACTTATAAAAATGGTTTCTTCACCGGGTGGTACAACACTTGCAGGTCTTGACAGACTTTATTCAAATGACTTGCTCAAAGCAGTTGACGAGGCGTGTGACGCCTGCACAAAACGTGCATACGAGCTTTCAAAATAACTGCGTATATTTTTTGCATAGACAGCATATCCTTTTTAAAAAAGGCTTTGCCAAAGAAAAGGATTGATGTTTAATGAAAATAACAACTGCAGATATGACTGCATCGCAGAAAAGAAAACTGTCTTTAGGACTTCTTATGCTGTTTATGTTTGCTGGAATTATAGCCGGAACACTGCTTGTTATAAAGGACGCTGACAGGGATTTTGTAACAACTGACCTGTTCAGTCAGCGTCTGATAAAAGGCGGTCAGGCAAAAACGCTTTTTAAAGTTTTTCAGGATTCATTTCTGCCGCTTGCCGCAATACTTTTGAGCCAGATGATATGCGGTTTTTTTGCAGTGGGACAGCCTCTGTGTGCTTTTACTTTGTTTCACAGGGGGGCGGCAGGAGGAATATCTGCTGCGTTGATATATTGTGAATACGGATTAAAAGGTTTTTTTATTATTGTTGTTATGCTTTTTCCGGTTCTTGTATTTAATATGTACATATTGATTTTTGGTGCAAGGGAATCGGTCAGGCTTTCTAATACTATAGTCGGATTTTTATTTGGGAAAGAATGCGGGGATAATCTATCAATCAGGCTTTATCTGATAAAGTTTTTGGTTTTGACGGCATTTGCGCTGATTTGTTCAGTACTTGACAGCGCAGTGACTTATATTTTTACAGGCTTGCTATTAAAGAATCACTGATTCAAGCCACAAAACAAGGAGTGTAAATAACTAAATGGGAATTTTTGGTTCAGATTATGAAAGTGCCGGAGTAGGAATACCCAAAAATGCGCCTAAGAAAAAAGGTGTATTCAGATTTTTTGAACTTATGTTCAGAAAGTTCTGGAAACTGATTCAGGTGAATATGCTTTATTCTGTTTTTTTTATTCCGCTGCTTTTTGCAGGGTATGCATATTTAAAGGTATCCAACCCAAAAGTTGCAGCAATTATGATTGCATTCTGTCTTATAGTGTTTGCTGCTGTTATCGGTCCTGCGACTGCCGGAATGATGAAAATTCTCCGAAATTATACCCTTGAAAGGCATTCGTTTATACTTACTGATTTTAAAGAAGCTTTTTCAAAAAACTATAAATATTCCCTTGTCCTCGGACTTCTTGATATTCTGGTTGTGATTTCAATTGCTGCTGGTATTTATGTTTATCCACAGCTTGCAAAAGTGTACGGGAATGGGATACTTATACTTTTTGTTATCAGCTTAAGCGTCGGGCTTGTGGCAGTAATGATGAATTTTTATGCTTTTCTTATGATAGTTGCGACTGACCTCTCCTTTAAAAATATTCTAAAAAATTCATTTGTGCTTGCCTGTGTGGCACTCAAAAAAAATCTTCTGACACTTCTGATATCACTGCTAATTGTAGGCGTATTTGTTGTGCTGATACTGCTGAATATGAACACAGTATTTCTTCTGCCATTTGTACCGGCTGCATTTATTGCATTTATAATATGCTTTAACTCGTATCCGGTTATTCAGAAATATGTAATAAATCCGTACTACGAGCAGAAAGGTGAAGTTAACCCTGAACTTGCTGATGATGAAGCTGACAGCGAAGATGAAGAGGTGCTTTTTGAG
>JALEVO010000009.1 GCA_022788225.1 Oscillospiraceae bacterium
CGCTTTAACTATCAGCGACTTATATATTATACTACATTGAATAGATTTTGTCAATACCTTTTTTGAATTTTTTTGAAATTATTTTTTCAGTTCCCTTACTTCGTCCGGAGTAAACTGATATTTCTTTCCGCAGAAGTGGCATTCAACGTCGATACTGTCCATTTCCTCCGCCATTTTTTCCAGTTCTTCACTGCCAAGTCCGGCAAGTATCCTTTCAGTACGCTCCCTTGAACAGTCGCATTTATACACTGCCTCTGTGCTGTCAAGGATATTCGGTTCAAGACCGTCCAGCAACATAAGAGCAATTTCTTCGGGGGATTTCTTGCTGAACAAATCAGTAACCGATTTTATTTCAGCAACATTCTTTTCAATTGCGGCAATGCAGTTTTCATCTGCAAAGGGCAGCAGCTGAACCAGAAAACCTCCGGCGCATTTTACCGTCAGGTCAGGATTTACAAGCACACCCAGTCCGCAGACTGTGGGTACCTGCTCGCTTGCCACAAAATAATTGGCAATATCCTCCCCTATTTTGCCGGAAACTATCGGCACTGTTCCGGAATAAGGCTCTTTGAGTCCCAAGTCCTTTGAAACTGTCAGTGTACCGTCTGTGCCCACTGCTCCGGCAACGTCAAGCTTTCCCACGCTGTTGAGAGATATCTCCACCACAGGATTCTGCACATAGCTTTTAACATTGCCCATGCCGTCAGAAACTGCTATCAGAACACCGGCAGGACCATTTCCGTCAAGCTTTAAGCTGAGAGAATCGTCCTTGCCTTTAAGACCGTAACCCATTAAGGAGGCGGCTATGGTAAGGCGTCCGAGGGCGGCTGTTACGACTGCGCTTGTTTTGTGTATTTTTTCTATCTCACTTACAATATCGGCAGCGTCAAGCGCCATTGATACGGCGGACGCATCCTTTGTAATTGCTCTTTTTAAAATTCCCATTTTGTTTTATCTCCATTCAGCACGGCTTTCTTACTGCAAAAACTGCTCTCTGAGTTGTTTCGCAGACCGGTTTGTCACTGTCGCCGTCGCAGCACATAAGTATCTCAAAGCCGGTTTCTTTCAGGGCGTTCTCCACGTCATTCAACGGATAGGCGTTTTCACAGAAGCTTTCCTCATATCTTCTGTACACGCCGTTTTCCGGCACGAAAAAGTCAAGCTCTATCTTTACACGGCTGTTTTCGCAGCTGTTCTGCCATACGCAGTAAACATCATCAGTGTCATATATAAAAGTATTATCGCCCAGTATCATTTTATGCTTGTATTCCGTATTTATGTCAAAAATAAAAAGTCCCCCCGGCTCGCAGAAAAGGAACACCTTTTCAAAGACACGTTTCACGTCCTCAAAGCTGTCAAGATGGTTAAGGCTGTCAAGAGCGCACACCGTCACATCAATGGTCCCGAACATATCAAGTTCACGCATATCCTGACACAGGTACTGTATATTCCGTCCGCTGTCAAACTTTTTTTCCATTGCAATTCCCAGCATTTCCGGAGAATTGTCAACAGCGATAACATCATAGCCCAGAGCGTCCATTTGTTCTGACAGACTTCCAGTACCGCAGGCAAGGTCGAGAAGTATTCCCCCCTGCTTTCTGCCGAATTTTCTGACAACAGAATCAAAATACTGTGCCCTCTGAGCATAGTCGATATTGCTTGTAAGGGTATCGTAAAACTGTGCAAAAATTCCGTATGCTTTACTCATTCCTTTTCTTTTCCTTCATTCTGCTGAAAACGATATCATAACCGTCGCAGCCATAATTGAGGGAGCGGTTTACACGGCTTATTGTGGCAGTACTTGCACCGGTTGCGCCCACAATATCATTATAAACATGGTGTTCGCTGAGCATTTTTGCAACCTGAAGGCGCTGGGAAAGTGCTTTAAGTTCAAGGACGGTACACAGGTCCTCAAAAAAAGCATAGCATTCCTCTCTTGTTTCAAGACACAGTACAGCGTCAAACAGGTCGTCCATTGCTTTATCCTTTAATTTATCGTTCACAGGCTGATCCTCCGTTTACTTTTGTAATACTTATATTTTAGCACATTACAATTTAAAAGTAAAGAGTGTTAAAGCAAAAAATCGTTTTGAAAAAACCGTCCGTGCCGTAAAATCAGCAGCGGACGGGAAATCAGTCAGATTTCTTATTTTTCTTGTTCTCGCACAAAATCCTGTTAGCGGCAATTGCTTCCATTGTATCGCCTATCTGTACAAAAATCGCAGCGACGGCGGAGAGTTCATCAACATTATCAAATTTTGCGGCAATTGCCGTTGCCAGTGTATTGACAGCAGTGGAAAATTCAATATCTCTGCAAAAATTTTTCATGACAATCACCAGTACTATTTTATGCAAAAAATCCGGTAACTGTTACTCCTCACTGTCAGCAATTTCAAAATCAATCTTGCCGCTGTTCACGTTCGCTCCTGCAACCATGACACGAACCCTGTCCCCTACAGTAAATGTGGTACTGCTGTATTCGTCCGCAAGGCTGAAATATCCGTCATAGATATAGTTCCCCTCCGGCAGACTGTTTACATGAACAAGTCCCTCAATAGTATCAGGCAGCTCAACGTAAAAGCCGAACTCGGTCACGCTTGAAATAAGTCCCTCGAAAACCTCGCCGATATGCTGCTGCATATACTCCGCCTTGTAGCAGTCCTCACAGTCACGCTCAATATTCATGGCTCTTATCTCCGTTTCCGTTGAACGCTGTGAGGCTCTCTGGACAAAGCCCGAATATCGTTTGTCAAGCCATTCCTTGTCAGCACCGTTTACTATATCGGAAAGTATTCTGTGTATCGCAAGGTCGGGGTAACGTCTGATTGGCGATGTAAAATGGGCATAGTCCTCAAGAGCAAGACCAAAGTGTCCCTTTGGCTCCGGCTCATACTTCGCCTTTGCCATTGAGCGCAGCGTCATCATGTTGACAACAGGGTAAACCGGCTTGTCCTTGGCGTTTTCCAGTATCTGTGCTAAGTGTACCGGCTTTGCCTCGCTGAATGACGGTATTTCAACATTAAGACGCCTTAAACCGTCCTTTAAATCGCTGATTTTTTCCGGCGACGGCGATTCGTGTACACGGTAGACAAAAGGTACTTCCTTTTCTCTTGCAAGCCTTGCCGCCGCCTCGTTTGCAGTCAGCATAAACTCCTCGATAATCATTTCGCTTTTTCCTCTTGTCCTGGGTTTTACGCCCTGGCAGATATCATTGTCTATGATAAGCTTGCTTTCAGTGGTTTCAATTTCCGGTGCGCCACGCTTTTTGCGGTTTGCAATGAGAATATCCGCAAGCTCGTCCATGATTTTTATAGTATCTTCCAGTCCGGAATATTTTTCTCTTATGGTATCGTCAGCGGTATTGTCCAGCAGGCTGTTTATCTCGGAATAAACGCCCTTTACCCTTGAACGTATAACGGATTTTGCAAATCTGAAATCTTTGAGAATACCGTCCTTTGTGAGATTCATAATTGCTGAAAATGTAAGCCTGTCCTCATCGGGATTAAGGGAGCAGATACCGTTTGAAAGCTCTTTCGGCAGCATTGGTATTACTTTGTCTGCATAGTAAATACTTGTACCCCTTTCAAGGGCTTCCTTGTCAAGAGGGCTGTTTCCTCTGACATAGTGGGAAACGTCGGCAATGTGAACGCCGAGGGTGTAGCCGTCAGCTGTGCGATCTATGGAAACTGCGTCGTCAAGGTCTTTGGACTCTGCACTGTCTATGGTGAAAATTATCTGGTCACGCAGGTCGAGTCTGTCCCTGTAATCGTCCGCCCACACTCCGGCGGCGGCAAGCTTTTTCGCCTCGTGGAGAACGTTTTCCGGAAATTCCGGCACAACGCCGCTTTCAGCAATGATAGCCTCCGAACAGCTTGACGCTCTCAATGCACTGCCAAAGCTGAAAACTATTTTAGCCTTGTGTTCGGCGTGACGGCGACCTCTGAAAGCAATCTGCGCCAGCACCTTGTCACCTGTTTTGTATACGGCGTCACCAGGGATAATGCGGACGGGAGTTTTGGACATTGAATCCGGCAGGAAATACTGCATTCCTGCGTCCTCAATAATAATACCTGAAAGATTCGCTTCAGTCGGCTGTAAAATGTCAATAACCTCTCCCTCCGGGCTGCCGGAGCGTGATTCAATATAGTTTGCAAGAACGATATCTCCGGGCATAGCACCGCACAGAAATTTTCCCGGCACAAAAATTTCCTCCTGGGTATCACACTTTTCCATAAAGCCGAAAGTACGGTTAAGTCTTAGAATCTTTGCTTTGAAGTAGCCGAGAATTTCAGTCCTCACAAAACCTCTTCTGCGCTCATAGATTTCGCCAGAAACTATAAGTTCATTCATGGCGTCATTGAAATTTTTGCTGTTGCCCCTGCTGCTGCGGCATTTGGCTGCAAGTTCTTTAAGTGGAACAGGCTTTTTGCCCGATTTCAAAAGAAAAGTCAGTATCTTATTACGATAGCTCTCTGTTGAATATTTGTCACTGGTGAAATTTTTATCATTTTTTTTACTCATACTTTTTCCTCACAATAACAAAAAATCCTGTGAACTCCGGTTTTATAAAACGGAATCACAGGACGTACTTTGCTTTTTAGTCGATGAATTTTATAACGGCATTAACAGCAATTGTAAGAACGAAAAATGCAATAAGCAGAATTCTTGTAATTTTTCTGAGGATTGCCTCTTTTGTTCTGCCTTCATTTTTTTCATAGAAAGAGTCATTCGCTCCGCCTGTGATAGCCGCTGTCATGTTCTGCTGCTGCTTTGAATCCTGAAACAGACATAAAATAACTGCAAGCAGGCAGGTAATAACCAGCAGAATGCCGCCGATGATTTCAAATACATTCATTTTAAGTAATTCCTCCATTATATTATAACCTGAATTTATTTTAATTACATTAAGTATAACACATATTTCTGTAAAAATCAATAAGTTTTTTTAATATTCTGATATTTTTTTGCTCAGTCAGGTCACACACGGGACGTCGTGGGCGCCGTCCACTGCAAATTGCCCTGTAAGGCTGCCGGTCGTGCCATAAAATAACATTTACTGTATAATTTACAACGATTTATCCTCCCGGGTCACCGGGCGGTCACGAACTGCTTTCCTCTGTCGGTGCAGTTTCCTCCTCCTGAACCACAGGCTTGTCAAGGCATACTGTAATAATAAAGCCGTCAGTATTGTTTCCGGAAATTTCATATTCATATCCGGCAGGAACTGCAACAGAAGTCATCGCAGTTGCCGTATCAGCGGCAAAGTAGTATATTTCATATTTCTTACCGTCAGAATCGGTGGTTTCAAGATGTGTACCTTCATAAGGATAGGATTTAAGTTCCTTTACATATTCTTCAAGGCAGAGTCCCTTTTCATGCATATATGCGGCATGAACCTTACCCACATATCTGAAATGCCACGGACGGTAACCCTGACCGGTTATATCGTCCTTTCCCTCCGGAAATCTGAGAACAAAGCCGTATTTATAGCAGTTCTTCTCAAACCATTCGTAATCCCCTGTACCGTCAAAATCAAGGCTGTTTCCCTCATCATCAACAACGTTGAGGTCTATGGAATAACCGGTGTGATAATCGCTGAATCCCGGCTCTGACGCACCCTCTGCGCTGTCGTATATTGCCTGCTGTTCTGAAACCGAACGGTAAGCGCTGTCAACACGGATATCATCATGCCCTGTTTCATCAGCAAAGGCTTTAAGCATACTGTTTAAAGCAGACGCTGCCGCACTCCTTGCCTTAACATCATTGTCAAGAACGGAATAGCAGTCTGTACCGTCCTTGTCCCTTACTTCAAGAATGCTTTTCAGACCCTCATCATCCCATTTGTACTCGGTTTCGCTGTTTACAAGAATAAGCGGTCCCTGATATACTTTATCATTGTCAAAAGCCTCTGAAACGTAGATAGACTGTCCTTCCGGAACACTTCCCTCTGCATTTGATGAAATTACTGTATCATCAGAGGTCTTTTTCTGTTCGATACTTTTGAAATCCTTTTTCACAAATTTTATTGCAAATATTGCTGCAGCTGCAAGAAGCAAAGCAAGAGCGATATCAATTAACCGCTTTATAGTATAAAGCTTTTTGCCTTCCTGTTTGGTAACTCCCATTTTTTCATATCCTTTCCCGATAAAAATGAAAACAATTTTCTCATAACGGTGCTTTATTTATTATAACACATCTGAATTGAAAAGAAAATACCCCCTAAACAGATTTCAGCAATTATTCACAAATCAATGTACATAAATTTATAAAATCCCTTGATTTTCTTCAAAAATTTATTGAATTTTACAAAAAAGTATGATATAATAAATGCAAAGCATTTATTATAATTTATTTAAATGTCCTTGCAGATACGCAAATCAAAGATTTGCTCCCTGCATATCGAACAATTATAAATATATATTGAGGAGTGCTGAACATGGCAGATAAAAAAGAAGGATTAAACAATTTAAAAGAATCCCTTAAACAGAAAACCGGTATCATCGGTGAATTCAAGAAGTTCATTTCAAGAGGAAACGTTCTTGATATGGCAGTCGGCGTTATCGTCGGCGGTGCATTTACAGCTATTGTCAACTCGCTTGTTGATGATATGCTCATGCCGATTATCGGAATGGTTCTTGCCGGAATCAATTTCAAGGACCTCGGTGTTACTATCCCATGGGGAAATGAACCGTACATAAACATAGGCAACTTTCTCCAGGCAGTTATTACATTTTTCCTGACTGCTTTCTGCGTATTTATCATCGTTAAGGTCATCAACTCATTCCACAAAAAAGAAGTTCAGAAGCCAAAGCCTTCAAAGGAAGAACAGCTTCTGACTGAAATCCGTGACCTGTTAAAGCTTCAGGCAGGTATCACAGACGAGGAAGAATCAGAGGAAGATAATGAAAAGGCAGAAGAATAAAAAGCTGTTGTTTTCAGTTAATGGGACGCTCTCTATTGCAGAGCGTCCCATTTTTGTTTATCCAAGAACAATATCTTCAATTTCCTTAGCCGCCGAAACGATAGTTTTTGCACCCTTTTTCAGCAGAAAATCCCTTTCTCTGAATCCCCATTCAACAATTATGGAATCCATTCCGGCGTTCCGGGCAGTCATTATATCAACGTCAGAATCGCCTATGTAAACAGCGTTTTCCCGGCTTACATTCAGTTTTTCAAGCACCTCGTTCACAGAATCCGGTGCAGGCTTTCTTAAAATACCGCTGCGCTCTCCTACTGCATAATCAAAAAGTCCGTCAAAATACTTTTTGCACAGCTCCTGTACTGCATCGTCTGCCTTGTTTGACACAACAGCAGTCAGACAGCCGTTTGTGCGCAGATTTTTCAGCAGTTCAATAATGCCGTCATAGGGAGCAGTACGGTCGGCGCAGTGTACTGCGTAATACGCTTTGAAATCAGCAAGCACTCTCTCAACAGTCTCCGAATCACTGCCCTCCGGCACTCCCCTTTCAATAAGCTTTCTTAAACCGTTCCCTACAAAGCTTATTACCTCGTCCATGGTCCTTGTCGGAAAGCCGGACTTTTCCAGTACCGCATTAAGACTTGCCGCAAGGTCGTCAATGGTGTTGAGTATAGTACCGTCCATGTCAAAAATCGCAAGTTTATATTTCATTTTTTATTCCCCTTTCGGTTGAATTAATAAAAATTGGCAAATACCGACGCTCCGGCAACAGTTATAATACCCGAAACCACAATTGAAAGGCTGCTCATTGCACCCTCAATCTCTCCGATTTCCATAGCCTTTGCTGTTCCGATAGCGTGAGAGGCACTTCCCAGCGCTATTCCCTTTGCCACCGGTTCGTGTATGCGGAACATACGGAAAACCAGTTCTGCGAAAATGTTTCCGATAACGCCGGTTATAATGATAACAGCCGCTGTTATTGAAACGTATCCGCCGAGTTCCTCTGAAACTCCCATGCCGATTGCCGTTGTTATGGACTTTGGCAGAAAAGTCACATATTCCTCATGGCTGAACCGGAATACTATTGCAAGTGCAAGAATGGTGCAGAGGCTTGTGACCACTCCGGAAACTATACCTGTTATAATAGCCCTGAAATTGTGCTTTAGCAGTTCAACCTGTTCATAAAGCGGTATTGCAAGGCATACTGTTGCAGGTGTCAGCAGATAGCTTATATATTTTGCACCTTCGTAATATTTGCTGTAATCAATGCCAAGTATTAATAACACTGCAATTGTAATAATAATTGATATCAGCAAAGGATTCAGCAAAGGGCTTTTAAATTTCTTTTTAAGCAGTACGCCGATACCATACGAAACAAGGCTTATAATAACGCCGAAAAACACGGAGTTTTCAAAAAAATCATTCATCAGCACGAACCTTCTTTCTTCCTCTCCTGATAATAAACTGCGTTATTTTGCCGGACACAGCCATAACTGCAAATGTGGAAATTATAGTCACCGCAATAAACTGAATACATGAGGGCTTTATAACCTCCCACGATTCAAGCAGTCCTACCGCCGCCGGAATAAACATAACAGGCATTATTTCAATAAGAAATGTACCTGCTCCCTTTACGTCTGTTTTCTTTACAATGCCCGTTTCAAGGCATATAAACAACAGAATTATCCCGTAGATACTCGCCGGGACAGGCAGAGGAATGACTTTATTAAGTACCTCTCCCGCAAAGGAAAACACAAGTATTATACAAAACTGTTTCAAATGGTTCACAGATATTTCCTCCGTTCTGTACCTGTTTAAGGCAATACCGCATAATTATTGTCGTACAAATACGAAGTCAGATTTTCCGTCAGGCGAAGGTCGCCCCCCGGATTGCATAAAAAGCTCGCAGGCATACTGGCGTATGTCAAGAGGTTTTTGTGTGATATGACGGAAAATCTGCAAGCAGATGTGCGGCAAAGGCGTCAGCCGTTAATTGTGCGGTATTGCCTTAACTGTTACCGCCAATTATTATATCACTTTTTTCAGACTTGTCAACAGGCTTTGAAATTATTATCTGATTTTTTTAATTGAATAACCATGCGGCAGATTTTTCTTGTGAATCAGTACAAAAAAAGCGAAAATATGGAATATATACCGTCATTTTGCGGGTTTTACTTTATATGAAAAGTTTGTGAAAATTTTATCTTGACTTTTTGAATTAAAGTGCTATAATGTGTTAAGGTAAATTTGAGATAATTATTTTGTACATTGATAAAACAATGGAGAAAATAATTATTTCAGTTCTATTCCAAATTCACAAAAAGGAGAGATTATCTGAAATGAAAATTTTTGATTTTCTGCACACAGACGGCGAGTACGGATTTCTGCTTTCCCTTGCGCTGATTCTGCTTAGTACAAAGCTTTTTGGTCTTGTTACAAAGCGTTTCAAGCTTCCGCAGGTCGTTGGCGCACTGCTTGCCGGTCTGATTCTTGGTCCGGCTTGTCTGGGAATACTTGAGGAAACGGACTTTATAAAAGCTATTTCCGAACTTGGCGTTATTGTTCTTATGTTCTGCGCAGGTCTTGAAGCGGATATCAAGGAACTTGCAAAAGCGGGAAAGGCGTCCTTTGTAATTGCACTGCTTGGTGTACTGGTACCTCTTGGCGCCGGATTTGGTCTTGCATATCTTTTCAACACGGAAAACAACCTCAACACAAGTCTTTTCCTACAGAATATGTTTATCGGCGTTATTCTTACAGCCACATCTGTCAGTATCACGGTTGAAACACTCAAAGAACTTGGCAAGCTTTCCACAAAGTCGGGAAATGCTATTCTGGGTGCGGCTATCATAGACGATATTCTGGGTATTATCGCCCTTACGATTATCACATCATGCGCTGATTCTTCAGTAAAGATATGGGTGGTTATCCTTAAAATACTTGCTTTCTTTGTATTCGCTATTGTTCTTGGGGTTGCTTTCCATTACCTTTTCAACAAGTGGACAGGAAGTTCAAAGAAGGATCTGAGAAGATACGTTATTATCGGCTTTGTATTCTGTCTGCTGATGTCATACTGTGCAGAAGAATATTTCGGAGTTGCAGATATTACCGGTGCATTCGTTGCAGGTCTTGCAATGTCAAACGGTCCGAGAGCGACATACCTTACAAACCGTTTTGAAACACTTTCATATATGCTGCTTTCACCGGTATTCTTTGCAAGTATCGGACTTAAAGTTGTTATTCCAAGCATGAATGCGTCAATTATTATCTTTGCGCTTCTGCTGCTTATTGTTGCTATCCTTACAAAGATCGTCGGCTGCGGACTGGGCGCTAAGGTGTGCGGAATGAAAAACAAGGATGCACTGCGAATCGGTGTCGGAATGATTTCACGAGGAGAGGTTGCACTTATCGTTGCCAGCAAGGGTGAGGCAGTCGGGCTCATGAACGACAAGTATTTCGCACCTATTGTAATTATGGTCGTTGTAACCACCATAATTACGCCTATTCTGCTTAAACTGGTATACAAGAAGAAAAATCCGGCAGATACTGATACAAAGGGTGAACTTGAAGTTGATAAGTTTACCAAAGGTGCAGCATTTGAAAGTCAGGAACAAATCAAAGCAGAAGTTATGGATAAATAAAATTTTAAGAGCATCCGAAAGGGTGCTCTTTTTTTGGGCTGTAAATCAGAATTTACGGCGGCTATCTGCGTAACCTATTGAGGGAAACCCTTTTGAAAAAGGGTTCTCCCTCAAACTCCCTTCCTAAAACTTTAACCTATTTTTTCTCATAGGGGCACAGTCCCTATGAGAAAAAATGAATCAAAAGTCTTTGGAAAGGGGTCTGGGGAAGAACCTTTCCTCAGAAAGGTTTGCCCCAGTGGGGTTCCGTATATACTGCTGCAAATTCTGATTTACAATAACAAAAAACGCCCCCGAAGAGGCGTTTTAAAAAGACTTGATTATTCTTCAGTTTCTGTATCCTCTGAATCAGCCAGTTCAACATCATCAAAGTCAAACTCAAGACATGAACCGCAGTTAGGGCAGTCAATAGAGCCTTCTTCAAGCATATACTCGTCCAGAATCACAGTATCACCGCATTCAGGACAGCAAACCTCATAAAGCTCGTCATTGTCAAAGTCATAGTCATCGTCGTCATCATCTTCGCAGCCGCAGTCACAGCCGAAGTCACAGTCATCAAAGTCATACAGATCCTCTTCAACTTCGCCTAAATCTGAATCCAGGATATCGCAAAGTTCAGAAAGCTCGTCAACCTGTGTCTGCAAATCGTCAACACAGTTCACCATTTCCTGCATAACCTCTGTCATCTGTACAAGAGCCTTGCCCTCTTTAGTTGTGGTGTCAATTTCCATTCCGTCAAGCAGACCTTTTAAATATGACATTTTTTCACTAAGCTTCATAAGAATCTCCTTTCAAAGCTCCAAATAACAAAACTTGTTTCATTGCCGCATTAAAGGCAGCGGCACGCCTTAAAAGTTCATTTAAGGCAACAGCCGTTGATTTACGGTGTTGTATTATGCCCTTTCCATGTATTCGCCTGTTCTTGTGTCGATACGAACCATGTCGCCCTCGTTGATGAACAGCGGAACTCTGATTTCTGCTCCTGTTTCAAGTGTAGCCGGCTTTGTTGCGTTTGTTGCAGTATCGCCCTTTACGCCCGGTTCAGTAGCTGTAATCTGGAGTTCAACGAATGTAGGTGGCTCAACAGCAAATACATTGCCCTTATAGGAACAAATCTTGCAAATCATTTCTTCCTTGACAAACTTGAAGTTGTCGCCGAGTATGTCTTCACCGATTGGCACCTGCTCGTATGTTTCAGTATCCATGAAGTAGTAAAGCTGACCGTCATTGTAGGAATACTGCATATCCTTTCTTTCAATGAAAGCTGTAGGATACTTGTCTGTAGGGTTGAATGAACGTTCAACAACTGCGCCTGTAATAACATTCTTGAACTTTGTTCTTACAAAAGCCGCACCCTTACCAGGTTTAACGTGCTGAAATTCAATAACCTGAACAACGTTTCCGTCAAGTTCAAATGTAACACCGTTTCTGAAATCGCCTGCTGAAATCATATAACTCTCCTCACTGCTATGCTGATAAAATCAATAGCAGCTGCCGTCCTTGCGGCTGACGGCAAGCCGAAATTTTCATAACATTAATAACCAGATCCGCCAAAAGAAACTGATTATAGTACTTACAATTTATTTTACTACAATTTTCACTTTTTTGCAATACCCTTTTATAAAATTATCATTTTTTTAGGGCATTTTGTTAAATTTTCGCATGATTTTTCAGTCACAACAACGAAATCTTCAATTCTGACGCCGAATTCTTCCGGCAGATATATTCCCGGTTCGACCGTTACCACCATGTTTTCTTTCAGAACAGTATCGGATTTTTCCGACGCTGTGGGGAACTCATGTATCTCCATTCCGACCCCATGACCTAAGGAATGACCGAAACACTCTCCGTAGCCGGCATTTTTTATTACATCTCTTGCCGACCTGTCAAGCTGTGCACCGGTTATGCCCGCCTTTACCGTGTCAAGAGCTTTAAGCTGTGCGTCAAGGACAATGTTATAAACTTCCTCCATTTTTTCGGACGGCTTGCCTACACAGACTGTTCTTGTCATATCGCTGTGATAACCGTCGTAAACAGCGCCGAAATCCATCAGAACGAAGTCACCGCTTTTAACAGTATATTCGGACGGCACTCCGTGGGGCATAGACGTGTTTTTGCCGCCAAGCGCAATAGTTTCAAAGGAAAGCGCCTCTGCGCCGTTTCTAAGCATAAATTCGTCCAGACAAAGGGAAATTTCACGCTCAGTCACTCCCGGATTTATAAAGTTCAGTGCCTCGTCAAATGCCTTTTCAGCTATCCTCTGGGCAGACTTTATTTTCTCAATTTCATCAGCTGTTTTCACAGTGCGCATCTCTGATATATTATCGCTCAGTTCGCCGCTTTTTATGAATTCAAATTCCGGAAATTTTTCTTCATAAAATGCCATACGGCTTAAAGTCATATCCGCCGCCTCAACGGCAATACTGCGGGCGTTGTGCTTTTTCATTAGCTCCGCTATCTGCTCTTTCAGACTTTGCTGTTCAATAACCTCGCAGTCTTTGACAGTGTTTCTCGCCTTTTCGATGTACCTGAAATCAATCAGCAGGTACGCCGCATTTCTGAAAACCAGTACTATTCCTGCGGAGGATTTCATTCCCGTAAAATACCTGCGGCTGATGTCCGAAGTTATGAGAGCGCAGTCCGCACCCTCCGGAATAACAAGCTTTTCTATCCTGTTCACAGCTTACGCCTCCTGTGAGTACTTTGCAAGAGCGTCCATTGCCATGAGGTAGCCTGCGAATCCGAAACCGGATATACTTCCCTTGCAGACCGGGGCGATAACCGAATTTTTTCTGAACTCGTCCCTTGCGAAAACGTTGCTGATATGCACCTCGATAACAGGTATTTTTATTGCTGAAATTGCGTCACGGATAGCGTAGCTGTAATGGGTATACGCACCTGCGTTGAGTACAACACCGTCAAAATCTTTTCTTGCGGAGTGAAGCTTGTCAATGATTGCACCCTCGTGGTTGGACTGGAAAATCTCGCATTTAACACCAAGTTCGTCCGCCTTGTCCATTACCAATTCACTCAAAGCGGAATAGCTCTGGTCGCCGTAAATACCCGGTTCTCTTTCGCCTAAAAGATTGAGGTTGGGTCCGTTTATAACAAGTATTTTCATAGTTTTATCCTTTCTTGTATCCTATGTAGTTCTGTTTCATGGTCAGTGCGTCCTCAGCTTGTGTACCGGCACTTTCGCACACGAAAACCGGTGAGAGATTTTTCTTTGCGATTATCTCCATAAGCGGTTCAAACTCCGGACCGTACTCATTATCCTCAAAGGTCAGGTGCTTTTTCTCGCCGCCGGGATTGGTGTACATGATTTTGGAAAAATGGCTGTGGAACACTTTAAGCCTGTCCGCACCGAGTACATTTTCCACCTTGTCAAGCATTTCCTCATAGTCCGCCGCCGACTTTATACCGCCAAAAGTTCTGGCATTAAGGTGACCAAAATCAATGCAGGGTATAAATGTATCGTCCAGTCTGCAAAGTTCCAGTACCTCTTCAAGGGTACCCAGCTGATTTACCTTACCCATAGTTTCCGGACAGAAATGCACCGCCTCAAAGCCCTGTTCAACCGCCTGTTTTCTTGCCCTTGTAAGGGTGTCCTTTGCAAGCTCCAGCGCCTCCTCACGGCTGATTTTTGAGCATGATCCGCTGTGTATCACTATCCTGTCTGCGCCAAGCCTTAAAGCGGCGTTGCAGCTTTGCAGTATGTAGTTTATGCTGTTGTCCCTTTTTTCCTCCTCGACTGACGAGAGGGAAATGAAGTAGGGCGCATGAAGGGAAAGTCCGATTCCGTTTTCCTCTGCTTTGCTGCGTATGGCAGAAGCTGTTTTATCGCTTACCTTTACTCCCCGTCCGCACTGATATTCATACCAGTCAAGTCCCATTTCTTTCAGGAATTTCGGTGCATCTGCGGTTGATTTATATTTTGCGGAAAAACTGTCCGAGTTTCCCGCCGGTCCGAATTTTGCTGACATTTTCAGTCCTCCTGTATTTTTGTTATCTTTGGCAAAAACGGTTTTTCCGCCCACCTTTTCAGCTTAAAGAACTTTGTTTTCTCATGCTCAATGGGGTACACAAAAATCCCTCTCACACGTTTCAGATTCGCCCCAAGCATATCGGTAAAAATCTGGTCCCCCACAACGGCAAGCTGTGAAAACGGAATACCCATTCTTTTCTGCGCCCTGTTGAAACCGCTTGCAAGTGGTTTTTTTCCCTCGCAGACAAAATCAAGTCCCAGCATATCCGCAAAGGGCTTTACTCTCGGAGGGTGATTGTTTGAAACGATGACCATTTTTATTCCGGCTGACCTCATACTGTCAAGCCACTCTGTAACGCCCTCCCCCGGTACTGGATTGTCATGGGTTGTCAGCGTGTTGTCAAGGTCAAGCAAAAGTCCTCTGATGTTGTTTTTTATAAGAAATTCCGGCGTTATTTCAGTGACACGCCAAAATGCAAAATCTGCTTTGAAAAGCATCAGTATTTCCTCCGTTATCTATTATACACTATTACACTGTCGAAATCATAAGAAAAACAAAAAAGCGAGCTTTCGCCCGCTTTTTCATTTTGTACCAGATTGCAGCGCAATCGTTAATACTGATTAATATTTACGCTTACGAGCTGCCTCAGACTTCTTCTTACGTTTAACTGAAGGCTTTTCGTAATGTTCTCTCTTACGAACTTCAGCAATAACGCCGTCCTTAGCACAAGATCTCTTAAAACGCTTAAGAGCTGTGTCTAATGATTCGTTCTTACCAACGCGAACTTCTGCCACTGTTTTCCCTCCCTTTGCCTCAAAGACAGAGGTTTTTAGATGCAAACTTCTCTGCTTCTAAATATATACTAAGCATATCACACCGATAAATCAGTATGAATGTCAGTCTATCAAACCTTGTTTTGCTGCAACAGCAGACTTATTTTGTAACTTATTACTCATTTTATCATAAAATGATATGGTTGTCAAGCTTTTATTCCATGCAAGTTAAATTTTGTTACTTTACAACAAAATTTACAAGTTTATTTGGTACATATATCTGTTTTACAATTGTCTTTCCGCTTACAGCTTCGTTCACCTTTTCATCCTTCAGAGCGTCTGCAAGGATAGCGTCCTTGTCGCCGTCCTTCTGAACATTCATCTTTGCCTTGATTTTTCCGTTTACCTGAACAACTATCTCAACAGTATCATCAACGCAGAGAGCCTCGTCATACTTCGGCCACGGCTGTTCATTGAGGATAGCACCGAAATTGCTTTCATACATTTCCTCAGTAATGTGCGGTGCAAACGGATTCAGCAGCATGAGCAGTGTTTTCAACTCGGCATGATTTATCTTTCCTGTTGCGTTTATCTCGTTGAGCAGTGCCATCATAGCGGCAATAGCTGTGTTGAATTTAAGACTTTCAATGTCCTCGCTGACTTTCTTTATAGTCTTGTGGAAGGACGTTGTCAGTTCCTTTCTGTACTCGTCACCGTCAATGAGGCAGTCCTGGAGCGCCCATACTCTGTCAAGAAATCTCTTGCAGCCCTTGATGCTTGACGGACTCCACGGAGCAGTCTTTTCAAAGTCGCCGATAAACATCTCGTAAAGACGGAGTGTATCTGCGCCGTATTCCTTTACAACGTCGTCCGGATTGATTACATTGCCCCTTGATTTGGACATCTTCTGTCCGTCCTCGCCGAGAATCATACCGTGTGAGGTACGCTTCATGTACGGCTCTTTTGTGGTTGTAACGCCGATATCATAGAGGAACTTGTGCCAGAAACGTGAATACAGCAGGTGGAGAGTTGTATGCTCCATACCGCCGTTGTACCAGTCAACAGGCATCCAGTATTCCAATGCCTCCTTAGATGCAAGACACTCCTTGTTCTTCGGGTCGCAGTATCTGAGGAAGTACCATGATGAGCCTGCCCACTGAGGCATTGTATCAGTTTCTCTCTTTGCAGGACCTCCGCAATGCGGACAGGTCGTATTTATAAAGCTGTCAAGAGTTGAAAGCGGACTTTCACCGTTGTCTGTCGGCATATAGCTTTCAACGTCCGGGAGTGTAAGCGGCAGCTGGTCCTCAGGGAGTGCCACCCAGCCGCACTTTTCACAGTAAACAACAGGGATAGGCTCGCCCCAGTAACGCTGACGGGAGAATACCCAGTCACGCAGCTTGTAGTTTACCTTTGAATGACCTTTGCCGTTTTCCTCCAGCCATTCCTTTATCCTGACCTTTGCCTCCTCAACAGAAAGACCGTCAAGGAAACCGCTGTTTGTCATAATTCCTGTTGCGCAGTCGGTAAACGCCTCTTTTTCAACGTCGCCGCCCTTTACAACTTCAATAATAGGCAGGTTGAACACCTTTGCAAACTCGTAGTCACGGGTATCATGTGCAGGAACAGCCATGATGGCGCCTGTGCCGTAGGACATGAGAACGTAGTCGGAAATGAAAATCGGAATCTCCTTGCCGTTTACCGGATTGATACCCTTGACGCCTTTAAGTTCAACGCCTGTCTTGTCCTTGTTCATTTCTGTACGGTCAAAGTCAGACTTCTTTGCAGCCATTTCCTGGTACGCTTTTATCTCGTCCATATTTTCAAGTTTGTCAGCCCATTTTTCAATGTACGGGTGTTCCGGCGCAATAACCATGTATGTAGCACCGAAAAGTGTATCAGGTCTTGTGGTATAAACTGTCAGTATATCGCCGGCTGTTGAACCGAAGTTTACCTCCGCACCTGTTGAACGTCCAATCCAGTTTACCTGTGTGGACTTGATTTTATCAAGGTAGTTTACCTCTGCAAGGTCGTCAAGGAGTCGCTGTGCATACTCTGTAATTTTCAGCATCCACTGTGACTTTACCTTTCTGATAACCTCTCCGCCGCAGCGTTCGCAGTGACCGCCTACGACTTCCTCATTGGCAAGTACTACCTTACATGAAGTACACCAGTTTACAGCCATTTCCTTTTTGTATGCAAGACCCTTTTTGAACATTTCAAGGAAAATCCACTGTGTCCACTTGTAATACTCCGGATCAGTTGTATCAACTTCTCTTTCCCAGTCGAAAGAAAGTCCCAGCATTTTCAGCTGATCCTTGAAATGTGCAATATTTTTCTTTGTAACTATTGCAGGGTGGATTTTATTTTTGATAGCATAGTTTTCTGTCGGAAGACCAAAAGCGTCCCAGCCCATAGGGAAAAGAACGTTATATCCCTCAAGACGTCTTTTTCTGGAAACTATGTCCATTGCAGTATACGGACGAGGGTGACCGATATGAAGTCCCTGTCCGGAAGGATAAGGGAACTCAACCAGTGCATAGAACTTTGGCTTTGAATAGTCAGTTCCTGCTCTGAAGGTTTTATGGTCGTCCCAGTATTTCTGCCATTTTTTCTCTATGGCTGTAAAGTTGTACTTCTCACTCATTTATATCATTCCTCTTAAAATTTATTTTTCTCCGCCGAAAAATTCAGACCACTTGTTTGTAAAATGTGCCTTGACATTTTCTGCAAAACAAAGTATCAGTGCGCAGACAACGTCAACAACGCCCTCAAGCAGGTAAATCCAGTTGCTGCCGAGATTCTGAATATTCGGTATCAGATTTTTCAGTACTACGATAACTGCAATTGCGGCTACTACATAGTTCAGGTACATAAGACCGGAATAAAGAGCCACGGCTTCCACAGCGGATATGATGATATCCATTACTCCCCCGCCGAGAATCAGGTTCAAGACCGATTTGGCAATAAAGTAAATGCCCACGATAAGTGCTACTGTACGTCCCTGTTCATTGTTTGTTTTCATTGAAAAACACTCCTTACGTCAGATATGCCCCGATGTCCATCATTTCCCCGTCAGCCCAGAGTCTTTCAAGCTGATAATAATCCCTTGTTTCCTTATAGAAAACGTGTACCACTATATCACCGTAATCAAGAATGACCCAGTTTGAGCCGTTGTAACCTTCGGTTCTGTCAGGCTCGATGCCCTCCTGTGAAAGCTGATACTCAACTTCTTCCGCAAGAGTTTTTGTATGGGTCGTGCTTGTACCATTAGCAATGATAAAATAATCTGCCAGAATTGTAAGGTCAGTAATTTTTATTGCTTTTATCTCCTCGGCTTTTTTACTGTCAAGGGTTTTTATGATTTTTTTCAGCATTTCATTCTGAGTCATATATTCTCTCCTTTTTAGTATCCGTAATCATCTTCTTCATTATAATATCCGTATTCCTCGTCCTGACTGTAATACGTTTCTTCCGTTGCCGGCTCGGTAGCCTTTTTGCTTTCGCCCGGCTTTGCACCGTCAGCTATCTCCTGCAATGTATCCTGTGTATCATCATATATATCAGTTGTCTGATAATCTGATTCGACAATTTCAGTAATCGGAAGAGCGTCATAGCTCAGGTCAGGCTGATACGGTCTGAAATATTCATTAAGCAGGTCAACTGTTGCGTCCTTATGGATAGACCATACGGAATAACCGTTATAATCATCAACACCTTCTCCCGGAACCATATGGACTGTAACATCATCAAGATCCATCTTGCCGCCGAAATCAGCAAGTATGCTCATTTCCTGCAGCGTCAGGTCAGTACCGATATACCCTTTATTATATACCTCTGTCAGGAATTTAGTCAGTTCAACTGTTCCCATATCAAGCGCCTTTTCCATTGCAGCCGCAAGGAATATACGCTGTGCCTTGACACGTCCTATATCTCCCTCGATATATCCTTTTCTTGCACGGACGAAAAGTTCCGCCTGTTCACCGTTTAAAACCTGTTCTCCGGCGTAAAGAATCTTATCGTAGGAATAGTAAACATCCTCCGGCAGATTTATCGGTATACCGCCTATTAAATCAACCATATCCACGATATCGTCACAGCCTGTTGTGATATAGCGGTCAATTGGTATTCCGAATGTATCCCTTACAGCGTCAACAGTTCTCTGAATCGGGATAAGGCTTTCGTCACCCAGCGTATAAACGCTGTTTATCTTGCCGTTTTCACTGCTTGTAAAGTCTGGAACAAAGCTGTCACGGGGTATCTGCAGAATATTTATCTTGTCGTTTACAATGTCAAAATGGAAAAGCATCATAACATCAGAATTGGAACGTGACTCGTCAAAACCTAAGCAAAGAACAGTAAACTGTCCCTCAATTATCTGGTCGTTTGTAAAATCACGCTTGTCATCAACCTCTTCCGCCTTGCTGTTAAGCTCGTAGCTGTTGGTATCCTTTGAAAGAACACCTTCCTTTTCAACCAGCGGCTGACGGGACTTTACCCATTTCAGAATCGAAACATATTCTGTATATGTACTTCCGTCATTGTTTGCTTTGTTGACTGCGATAATCGGAATATTCAGAACCATAACAGCAATGATTATAATTCCGACTATTATCGAAACCGCAATTATTATTTTTTCCTGAAGAGTGGAGCTTTTATTTTTGTTTTTCTTTCTGTTGCCCTTTTCTGAGGACTTTGAAGTCGGTTTTACATTGGATTTTTTGCCGGATTTCTTATGTTTTGCCATTATTTTTTCTCCTTACTTTTCTTTCGGGCAAGGTATAAATAATTATACTGATTATATGCCTCAATTGAATAAACGGGAATATACCCATGCTTTTTCACAACACTTGTTACAGAAAAGCATATTGCTTCAAGCATTGCCCGGTCAAAATCAGACCATGCAAGTTTTCTCATTTTGTCAGCGTCCTTATAATCCCTGTCTCTGGAAATCAGGTCAGCAAGATATACGATTTCCTCAAGCCTTGTCATTCCGGCTCTGCCTATCGTATGAAATCTTACGGCATTGATAATATCCTTGTCTTTTACTCCAAGCTGTTCCTGTATATAGCACGAACCAGCCGGACCATGCCACAGTGATTTGGAGGAAAGCTCAACGTTGGTTATGGTATCGCATTTAAGGATAAGCCTTTTGAGTTCCTCCGGCTCTTCCTCCTTGCAGATATCGTGAACCAGTCCTGCAAAATAAGCCTTTTGCGGATCTTCCCCATATTTCTCCGCCAGCTTATATGCCTCGTCGGCAACATTGAGAGAATGAGTATACCTTTTTTTAGAAAGCCGCTTTTCAAGAAGCTTTTTCACTTCATCAACATCATACATCAAAACAAAACTCCCTGATAAAATTCAGATTTATAGTAAACGAAAAATATTTTTTTAGTTTACTATTAGCCGATATGCACGGAGCTTACGAAGTAAGCGGATGTGCAAGGCTATAAAATAAATTATTATAGTGAAAGCAAAATTATTTTTTGCTTTCACTATATATACAATTTTTTCAGCATAATATATTTTACTACTTTTCCATTCAAATAGCAAGATAAATCTATATTATTTTTTATCATTTTTCTTATTTCTGATGAAGAAATTGTAACAGCATCAGCATTTACAACAATACATTTGCCGGAATCGGACAGCTTTTTCGTCATTTTCAACAATTCATCCGTATCGTCCCCGGTGCGGGAAACCGCCGCAACTGTGACTTTTTCCAGTATTTCACGGTATTCAAACCATGTGTCAAAGCTTAAAAGCATATCACTGCCTACAAGAAGATAAAGTTCGTCTTCCGGAAAAAGCTCCCTGAAATGCCTTACTGTGTAGACAGTATAGCTTTTTCCCGGCTTTGTGATTTCATAGTCGCTTACCTCAAAGCCGTCATATCCCTCACAGGCAAGGCGGCACATTTCAAGCCTGTCCTCAGCAGGAGCATATTCACTGCTTGATTTGTGGGGAGAAGTGCCGGAAGGGATAAGAATAATTCTGTCCAGACCGAGAGATTTTTTTACCGATAAGGCAAGGTTCATGTGCCCGTTGTGAATTGGGTTGAAACTGCCGCCGAAAAGTCCGATTTTAGCCATATCAGAGTTTTATGTCAATTACCGGTTCTTTTGGATTTCTCTTGAAAAGCACAAAGCGGCTGCCGATAACCTGAACTACCTCCGAACCGGTTTTCTCTGCGATTTCCTCCGCAGCCTCCCTTGCTGTGTACATACTATTGTCAAGTACACGCAGCTTTATAAGTTCTCTTTTTCTCAGTGCATCGCTTACCTGTGAAATAAATGTATCTGAAATTCCGCCTTTTCCAATCTGAAAAATTGTGTCCTCGTTGCTGGCAATTCCTCTCAAAGCGGCTCTCTGTTTACTGTTAAGCATGGTATTCCTCTTTCTTCTTTAATAGCGAGCAAAGTCCGTCAAGCGCCTTTGCCCTGTGGCTTATCTTATTTTTTTCCTCGGGACTAATCTGCGCAAAGGACTTTTCCCCGCACATAAAAACAGGGTCATAGCCAAAGCCGTTTTCTCCCATTGGCTCATATCCGATTTTTCCCCTGCATACGCCTTTAACCAGTTCTTCCCTGCCGTTTTCATCTATAAAGCAGATTACGCAGGTAAACTGTGCGCCCCTTTTTTCGTCCGGTACACCTGAAAGCTCCTTTAAAAGCTTGGCGTTTCTGTCAGCGTCTGTGGCATTTTCTCCGGCGTATCTGTGGGAATAAACTCCCGGTGCGCCCTTTAAGTAATCCACTTCCAGACCGCTGTCGTCTGCAATTACAGCTGTTTTGCAGTGCTCATAAACTGCTCTTGCCTTGATTGCGGCATTTTCAGCAAAGGTAGTACCAGTTTCCTCCACTTCAAAATCCGCTCCGGCGTCACGCTGAGAAATCACCTCATATCCAAGGGGCGAAAGAATTTCAGAAATCTCCCTTATTTTATTTTTGTTATTGCTTGCAAGTATTATTTTCTTACTCATCTTCATCTTCCTCCGGCAAAGCCGCATCTGCACTCTCCGGCAGTGGTTCAAAAAGTGCTTTTACAAAGTCATGGCTGTTAAACGGCTGCAAATCGTCGATTTTTTCTCCAACGCCGATAAGCTTTACAGGTATTCCCAGTTCATTCTTAATGGAAATTACAATGCCGCCCTTTGCAGTACCGTCAAGCTTTGTAAGCACAATACCGCTTATAGGTGCAACCTCGCTGAAAAGCTTTGCCTGATTAACTGCATTCTGACCGGTAGTAGCGTCCAGCACAAGGAGAATCTCCTTTGAGCTTTCCGGCGCTTCACGCTCAATTATCCTGTTCATTTTGGCAAGTTCGTCCATGAGGTTTTTCTTGTTGTGCAGTCTGCCGGCAGTGTCGCATATAAGAACATCACAGTCTCTTGCCTTTGCGGCGGCAATTGCGTCATATACCACAGATGCCGGATCTGAACCCTCAGCATGCTTTACAATATCAACTCCGGCTCTCTGGGTCCACACCTCAAGCTGGTCAATCGCTGCCGCACGGAATGTATCCGCCGCCGCAACAAGCACCTTTTTGCCCTCGTTTTTAAAGGAATGACAAAGCTTTCCTATTGTAGTGGTCTTGCCTGCACCGTTAACGCCGATAACCATAATAACAGACGGTGAAACGGAAAGGTCAAGTCCTGTGTCGTCCCCCATCATTTCTGCGATTATCTCCTGTATCATTTCCATAATAAGGGACGGGTCTGTAACTCCTCTTTCCTTGA
>JALEVO010000040.1 GCA_022788225.1 Oscillospiraceae bacterium
TAAGAAACACCCTCAGATGAGCAATTATGACCGTGCGGCACAGTTCAGTTCATTTAAGGCACTGACAGGTTTTGAAGATGAAATTGATGAGTCGGCACGGTATGTTGAGAAAAGAAAACCCCTTACTGAAATGCAGCAGGATGCATTGAACAAAACTTTTCAGAAACTTGAAGAATTGGATTTGCCGCTGATTACAGTAACATATTTCGTGGCAGATGAAAAGAAAACAGGCGGTGTTTATATGAAGTATACGGGGCATTTCCGGATTCTGGACATGGGTGACAGGAAAATGAAGTTTACGGAGGGCATGGAGATTTCTTTTGATGATATTGAAGATGTGAGGATATTAGAAAATGAAAATATATATTGACGCTGATGGTTGTCCTGTAGTGAGGAATACAGTAAACCTCCCAAAAGGACACACCCCAAAAAGTAGCCATATTCGACAAAGAGCGCTACCGCTGAAATGCAGTAGCGCTCACTTATTTACACATTTATCATAATATCGGGAGCGATTTCTTTGAACCTCTGCGCATTTTCCGTGTGAACGGGAATCAATACTGTGGGATTTACTCTATCAATCAACCGCCTGATAGCGGTTTCATCGGCATGACCGCTTGTATGCAGAGTTTCGATTTTAAGTCCCATCTTTTCGCACTCAGACAAGAACTGTTTCATACTATCGTTTTCACGATAGCCGCTCCAAAACGAGTAAATCAGGATTCCGTCCTCAAATGACATCTTCTCGGAAAGCGATTTCAGATAAGAGAGCATCGTTGTCCTCACGCACATTACAAAGTGCATTTTGGATATTCCGTCTTTGCCGACTCTTCGCCGATACTTTTCTAGGAATTCATATTTTGACGGGTTGGTTATGAAAGCGTAGACATCGCTGAATTTCGGGTTCGGAATATGCTCGCCTGCGGCTGTCGTAATTTCCGCCATATATGCGTCCTCGAGGAAAACACGCCCCGTTTTCTTTGCCGCGCGATACATAGTCACTATTCTGTCGATATTCATTGACGATTGAAGCACAAATACAGGGCCTTTATGCTCTGAAAACAGCTTTACAGCCTTTTCTTCAAGCTCCGTTTCGGTCTGCGGGATATAGCCGTCCCTTGAAAGCGTTGTCCCCTCGCAAATCAGTTTGTCAACCTTTTGTGGAAGCGAATTCAGCAGCATACCAAACGGCTTTCTTCCATTTGAACGAAAATCACCCGTGTACAGTACGCTTTCACCGTCTGCCTCACAAAGAAGCATATAGCTGTCAAAAGCGGAGTGGTCGCAGAGAAAAGGAGTTATCGTAATATTACCGACAACAATTTCCCGCTTGTGCCGCAGAAATCCCGTAGGAGTTATTGTTTCCTGCTTTTTGTAGCGGTCGGACGCTCTGATGATATTATAGCTGCCCTCGCCCATATACACGGGGATATCCTTATGTGCGTGATAAACAAGCCCGAGGTGGTCGGCGTGATAGTGGGAAACAAAAACAGCGTTATAACCCGCAAAATCGAACAAATCCCGAATGTCTGGCAGCTCGTTTTCACCGTCAAGTTCAAGTCCTGCGTCAAGTAGGATTTTAGTTTTTTCTGTGGAAATCTCTATGATGTTGCCGCCAATCTGATTTTTGCCGCGAATGATATGTACTTTCATTTATCTCCCATCGCTTCGGTATTCAAACTTTTTGTCGTACGACCTGCATTTCAGCTTTGCAACCTTTACTCCTGCAAGCTTATTAAGGATAGCCACAAGCACCGATAAAACCACGCATATGCCAAAACAAATAACCGCAAACGGGGTAACGCTGCTTGTTGAGCCAAAAAGAACGATAATCCAGAAGAATTCTTCGAGGTCGGAGCGGGCTTTTACCAGATTTTCAGAGCCGCAATTCGGGCAGCAAATTCTTGCAGCTTCTTTGGGCGTTGGTCTGTTGCGATATACACGGGCGTACCTTTCAGGTATGCCGAGTTCAATCAGCTTCTGATACACATCTCCGTTTTCAGCACTCAATTGAATAGCAATATCACGCACGGCAGAGGATTTCTTGGCTCCGCTTACGGTCAAGCCGACTATTGCAACCACTGCCAGTATAAGCTGAATTATCACGATATACGTCATTATTTCGCCGGATAGCATACCGATGAAGGGAATGAATATCGAAACAATCGTAGTTATCCACCAGCAGATGAATTGGCGGCTTTGTTTGCGAAATTTGTTGAGTAAAGCTGACATCATCATTTCTTCTTGTATTCGGCAATAAAGAGGAGCATTACATTATCAACAATTTCTGCCGCCATAACCGCTTCTTCTGCTGTTGCAAGACTATGATTGAATTTGATTTTAAAACCCGAATTAGTTTTGGAACATTCAGATACGATTTCTCCAAAGCCCTTTTCAATTTTTCTTGAAACATCGCTAACAATTCTGCCTTGAAGTTCAGCAAATTCATTATCGGAAGCACCTCTGCCCGCAAAGACGGTTTTGCTAACATAGAATTCAATTTCAGAACTGTAATCGAAATCAAACAATGTATGGTATGCGCCCGAATTGTTGTCGTAGATTGCGTCAAGTCTTGATGCTATTTTATATCTGCCATCTTTATCGGAATCAACCTCTATTAAAGGGCTGTATTTAGTGATATTCTTATCCATTTCGGCTTTGAAAATGCCCTTGAAATCTTTCGCTTTTTTAGGCATCTGACGAATGAATGTAATAAACAACACTATTACAATGAGCGTACCAAATACGTCCTTTATCGCCCCTACAACAGAAGCCGCGTCAATGCCGTTGATAAACATTTCTGCTATTGCGGCAATTATTGCGATTCCTCCAAAAATACCCCCCAAGACTTTCTCCTGAAAATCAATTTTATCCATTGCTTTATTCCTCCGTTACAAAATATTTACCGTTAATTTCGCTTATAAAATAAGGTTTGCTGTCAAGAAAATCCATAAGCCGTTTGAGATGAGAGCGCTGTTCCCTCATTTCGCTGTGCTGTTCACCGTTTTTGAAAACAAACGGACAAGCTTTTACGATTGTGCTACTCGGCAGCTCAAAATCCGCAAGCAGCTTGGCGATATTTGCCGTTTTGAGATATGTATATCCCTCAAGCACACAGCGCAGCATTGTTTCATCGCTGTCGGGTTTCTTTAATTCAAGAATGCGAAGCGTTGCTCCGTCATAAGCGAGCAGGTCGATTTTGCCGGCTTCATCGGTGCGTTTGTTTTTCAGCGGTGTTTGATAATCAATCATTTTCCCGACAAAATCGTATTCCTTGTCATACATCTTCATCGCGATGATTTCTTCCTCGCGCCCGCTGTCGAGGTCTTTTATAACGCCGCCGTGACGGGGTGTTTTGTAAGGACTTTCTCTTGTTATGGTAGTTATTCCGTTCATAAATTCGGATATGTGTTCGCATAAAAATTCGGCTATCACTTCCGTGAAATACTCATCGGTGTCATCTGTTTTGCCTCTGTAATTTATAAACGACTGCTTATAAAATGTGCTTATGCTTTGGCACGCAGCTTTACACTGTTCCAAAATATCATTCCTTGTGTAACCCATATTCATATCTCCTCTTTGGTGAAATAAGTTGCTGTTCTGACCTTGAAATACTCGTTCATTGATACAGACACGCTCTTTTGCCCTTTATAGCCAAGCCCGAACTTAAATACCATACCCCAAAAAGCGCCTATGCTCTTTTTGACGAACACGGGCAATTCGGCGTCGCTTTTGCCAGTCAATATAATAAAATCGTCCTTGTAATAGGTAAGGAATGTTTTAACGGGCGGTATGCAGAATATATTGTTGCAGAATATAATATGCGACAAAAGCTGCTCGTCGCTGATTGCCTCTATACATTTATTCCAATACCGCTCATAGTCTTTGTTGGTCTGAAATTCTCTGAAATGGGTATAGATTTCAGAGAAGTTTTCTTCGATATACTTTCTCACAAATCCCGCTCCAATACATATGTTAATTTTACATATGTATTATATCACATTATCCTATATTTGTCAAGATATAAATGGGTTTGTTTTTTATCTTGCCAATATAGTCAGATTATTGATGTAGTATAATAAAACTTGACACAACCCCGCCACCAAAATATAATAGAAGAAAAAGGAGAGTGTCAACATGGGACAGGCAAAGCAATATGACCGGGAGTACAAAGAGGAAGCCTTAAAACTCGTAGAGGAAAAATGGTGCAAAAAAGCCAGCGAAGAGTCGGGAATATCCTACTATTATACCCTGTATGACTGGGTAAAGGAGGCACGCAAAGGAAATCTGCATCTTGAAAAACGCAGCGACAGCAATGTTACCAGGCTTGAAGAAGAACTGCAGCAGCTTCGCCGATCCAACAAGGAGCTTGCAAAAGAAAACAAGCGGCTTGAGGAAGAAAATGAATTTCTTGCAGAGGCAACCGCTTTTTTCGCAGCGAGCCGTCAGAGGTCTGCAAAAAAGAAAGAATGAAATTCATAGCTCTGAAAACTAATGACGGAACAGAGCATGGAAAAATTGCTTTCTATTGCAGGGTACTTGAGGTGACAAGACAGGGATTTTACGATTATCTGAAAAATCGTGACAAGCCCTGGAAGTACGAGACTCTGGCGGCTGAAATGATGGAGATCATATATGAAGACGAGTGCAACGATACATATGGCAGAAAACGGATGTATCAGGCACTTTTGCTGAAGCACTGACAGGTTTTGAAGATGAAATTGATGAATCGGCACGGTATGTTGAAAAAAGAAAACCCCTTACTGAAATGCAGCAGGAGGCATTGAACAAGACTTTTCAGAAACTTGAAGAATTGGATTTGCCGCTGATTTCAGTAACGTATTTCGTGGCAGATGAAAAGAAAACCGGCGGTGTTTATATGAAGTATACGGGACATTTCCGGATTCTGGACATGGGTGACAGGAAAATGAAGTTTACTGAGGGTATGGAGATTTCTTTGGATTCTGTTGATGATGTGAGGATATTAGAAAATGAAAATATATATTGACGCTGACGGTTGTCCTGTAGTGAGGAATACGGTTAAGATTGCAGAACAATTTGAAATAAACTGCGTGATCATATGTGATACGGCGCACAGAATAGAGCATGACGGGGCTGAAACGATTGTAGTGGAACAGGGTGCAGACAGCGTTGATTTCCGGCTTGTAAATATGATTGGCAAGGGCGATATTGTCATTACACAGGATTACGGTCTTGCTGCAATGTGCCTTAGTAAACAAGCT
>JALEVO010000072.1 GCA_022788225.1 Oscillospiraceae bacterium
CCATGGGGAATATCAAGGCAAAGACTTGCCGCTTTGGTAATGGTGACCGGATCAGCTGAGTTGTTGGTGATTGAAACACACCGTGTAATAATGTCAAGCTTTTCAATTACGCCGTATTTTAGTGTTACTTCAATATCAGAAACTGTATCTTTTAAAATGATTTCCAGCGTATCTGCCTCATTCTCGTCTGCGTATACGGCAGGCAGTCCATTTATGCTGTATTTTCCTTTGGTTACACGATAACTCTTATATCTCAGGTCAAGGCCGCTGCTGCCGTCCGGGTTAGTCACAGATACCGCCGATATTCTGTAATCACCAACCCCTTCACAGGAATATTCCAGCGGAAGAGTATCAAGAGAGTAGGTACGGTCATTTCCAGCGTCATATATATTTCCGGAAAAACCTACATCAGGATATTTCAGCAGATATTCCATATCGGTTCCAGTTTTTTCACCGTACCACAAATGCTTTAATACGCCGTATTTATCAGCTTTCATCTGATATTCCGTATTTTGGGTTATTAGATGAAACAATCCTGTTTCATTATTTACTATAATAGCCATATAAACACCTCTGTAAAATTATCTTTACTCAAAGCAGATATTGTCAGCTTTGAAAATGGAGTTTCTGTGCTTTATAGTATTATATCATTTAGAATTATAAATTGCAATGTACATTTGAAAGGAATTATTGTTATGATAAAAAAATATGTTTACGGGAATCCTTTTCCCACAGACGCTGTTGTAAAGGATATTGAAAAAGCAGAGGATAAGATGCCGTTTTTTGAAACTGACGGTTACGGCGGATTTACTTATAATCTTGCAGAGAATGATATAGTATACGGTCTGGGTGAACAGATACGAGGTATCAACAAAAGGGGATGGCAGTACATCAGCTGGAATTATGACAATCCCAACCACCATGAGGATACCCATTCCCTTTATGGTGCGCATAATTTTATCATCATCAGCGGAAAGTCAACATTCGGTGTATTTTTCGACTATGCAGGTAAAATTGAATTTGATATCGGCTATACTCAAAGAAGCATAATGCATATCAAAGCCGCTAAAAACGACCTTGCTGTCTATATCATCACAGGGAAAAATGAAAAGGATATTGTCAGACAATTCCGGAATATCATAGGCAGAAGCTATATTCCGCCGCTATGGGCATTCGGTTACGGTCAGAGCCGCTGGGGATATAAAGATGAACAGGACATCCGAAATGTTGCAAAGGAGTACAAATCTGCCGGTATACCCCTTGACAGTATCTATCTGGATATTGACTATATGGAGCGCTATAAGGATTTTACTGTTGACAAGGAGCGTTTTCCTGACCTTGAAAAGCTTGTACAGGACATGAAATCACAGGGAATACATCTTGTCCCTATCATTGACGCAGGCGTTAAAATCGAGGAAGGCTATGATGTTTACGAGGAGGGTGTACAGCATAATTATTTCTGCAAAAATGCTGACGGAGAAGATTTTGTCGGTGCAGTATGGCCGGGACGGGTGCATTTTCCCGACTTCTTACAGCCGGAAGCAAGAAAATGGTTCGGCAGTAAATATTCCGTTCTGACAGATATGGGGATAGAGGGCTTCTGGAATGATATGAACGAGCCGGCAATTTTCTATACCGAGGACAGGCTTGCAGATACCTGTGCCGAAATTGAAAAACTCACTTCCGGCAATATGGGTATAAACGAGTATCTCACATTCACAGGAATGGTTGCAGGACTGAACGGTAATATTGGGGACTATGACAAGTTCTATCATAACGTAAACGGTGAAATGGTAAAGCACAGCGAGGTACATAACCTTTACGGCATGAATATGACACGTTCTGCTTTTGAGGCATTGCAGGAGATATGCCCCGAAAAGAGAACATTATTTTTCTCACGTTCGTCATATATCGGCGCACACCGCTACGGCGGTATCTGGCAGGGGGACAATAAATCATGGTGGTCACATATACTCCAGTCCATGCAGCAGCTGCCGGCGCTGAATATGGCAGGTTTCCTGTTTACGGGTTCAGATACAGGTGGATTCGGCTGTGATACTACCGAGGATTTAATGCTCCGCTGGTTACAATATTCCTTATTTACGCCGCTTTTCCGCAATCACTCTGCAGACGGTACCCGCAGACAGGAGCTTTACCGCTTTGATAACGTCAAGGCAGCCGCAGAGATGATAAAGATACGCTATAGCCTTATTCCGTATCTTTACAGCGAGTTTCTCAAATCAGCGATGAATGATGAAATGATGTTTAAGCCCCTTGCGTTTGACTTTCCGGATGATAATATGGCAAAGCAGGTGGAAGATCAGCTTTTGCTTGGAAATGAGCTGATGATTGCGCCGATATATAAGCAGAATGCACAGGGACGTTATGTTTATCTGCCGGAGGAAATGATGCTGGCAAGAATGAAATCACGCAATGATTATCAGACAGAAATTCTTCCTAAGGGTCATCATTATGTAGATGTTTCGCTGGATGAACTGGTTTTCTTTATTCGCAGTAAAAAGGCTGTTCCCTTTGACAAAACCGATGAAAGCACATCAAAAGCAGATATACACTCGCTTGAACTTCTGGGCTATCCCGACAGTTCTTATGAGCTGTATTCGGACAATGGATATTCTCCTGAACCGGAGGATAGCCTTACTGTTTCAACATTATATTGTGCCGAATAATAATTCCGGACACATTAGATGTGATTTCCTGAAAATGAATTTGCTTAAAGCCCGACCTTTTATTGCTCCACCAATTAACTATTGAAAATTTATGCGCAGTGCTAAAGCTGAAAGCTAAGGAAGAAAAACGCAGGAATACTGGCGTATTGCAAGTTTTTCTGACGTAAGATTTCAACTTTAGAGCAAGCAGAAAGTTCAGTAGTTAATTGGGGGAGCAATATTATTTGCTCTTCTTATTGATGGTAAAAATACCGATTTTTTCATACTTAATACTATATACGGAAAAATCCGCATATAAATTAACAAAAACGGTATTGGAGTGAGAAGATTGAAAGGTCAGCCTAACGACAGAGCAATTATACTGGGACAATACATCATTGAGAATAAATCAACCGTCAGGGCAGCGGCAAAGCAATTTGGAATAAGCAAAAGCACAGTGCACAAGGATGTAAGTGAAAGACTTCCTAAAATTCAGCCGCAGCTTTATCCGGAAGTTAAAAAAATACTGGATAAGAACAAGCAGGAGCGACACATAAGAGGAGGACTTGCAACAAAGAAAAAATACGAAGAACTTGCCAGAAAACAAAAAAGCTACGGCAGATATCACGAATAACTGCCGTAACTCCAATTTATAATAAAAGCATTAATTCAGACCGTCATTCATTCAGCTATTCTGAGGGTATATGAAAAGAATTATCAGTATACCACTGATTGAATCCATGGTCTGAATTTTTGCTTAATTTATTTTATGCAGAAATCAAGAAAATGCGACAAGGAAAATTAATACAACGCAGATATAAAAAAATATGGCTTAAATTGGAATATATTTTCTGCTAAGATATTGTAATTCTTTCTAAAATATGTTAAAATAGAAAAAAGCAATATTATGTAAATTGGAGTCGAAAAATGAGTTGTATGAATGAATTAAATGATGATATTTATTATATTACAGAAGTGGAGGTTGAGGGCGAAAAGCTTTATATGTTCACCAAACGTGTTGCAGTTCATTTTCCGGATATGGGAAAGAAATTTTTATATAAGCGTTCCGCTAAAAGATATTATAAAGATTCAGAGTTTGAAAAAATGAACTGCAAATACAGAATACTAAAGTATAGCCGTTATAAAAATAAAATTATTGAATAAAAACAAAACCGTACGCTTATTATTATAAAGCGTACGGTTTTTATGCAATATCGTATAAATAATATACTGTTATACTATAAGTTTTTGAAGTCATTATAAAGAACATTGAAAACAGATTCAGCAAGTGCATGGTGTCCGGCTTCGTCCATGTGTTCACGGTCAGCCTCTGAAGGAGAAGATGTATCAGACGCTGCAAGAAACAGGCAGTTTTCACTTTGTGATATTTCATAATATTCCTGTTTTAGCTGCTTTGAAAGAACAACCGAATCTTCGTTAAATTCCGGGTCGAAACCGTTTTCTCCCACACCATGCGCCAGATGAATAGGGGAAACTAAAAGTATTTTGGCGTTTCCTGCATCTCTTATTTGTTTTATCAGTTGTCTGATACCGTTTCCGATAATATATGGAGTAGCCTGAAAACGTGTTTTACAGTCATTTGTTCCAAGCATAAGCACGATGTATTCAACAGGGGAATGGGTTTCCAGCAAAAACGGCAGAACATCAACTCCACGCCGGTTGGTACGAAGTTCATCAGGAAAAATCGTTGTTCTTCCGCAAAGCCCTTCTTCTGCAACACGGAATCCATATTTATAAAGTTTTTGCTCAAGAATGCCGGTCAACCTTGTATTGTAATCGAATCTGCTTTTATCCCTTGGATTCAGTTCATAAGTATTGGAATCACCGAAACATAAAATTGTTTTCATTCTATCACCTCATAAAACGGTTAAATTCTATATCCCTATTATAACATAGGAATAGTATGAATACAAGAGCAGAGTGCAATTTTTCTATTACATATTTATTAACTATGAATACTATGCTTTATGCACTTTGATGAAAATCTATTATGTACAGCGAAATAATAGGGAATAACTGTTGACATACAAAAAAAGTTGTGATAAAATATAAAGAATTAGTTTAAAAAATAAACACTGGGAAAATCGTAATGGAGTTTTCCCAGTGTTTTTTTAGCCGCATATTTCAGCAATAGCCGCCGCAGCCATAACAGAGTTCATTATCATTTCTTCCGGAACTGTAAATTCATCGGCACAGTGCATATTATATTCCTTTCCGGGAAGTTCAGCACCGAAAGCCACGCCGCCTTCCGTATTGTGCACATAAGTACCTCCGCCAATAGCAATGCAGTGACCCTTTTCGCCGCTTACATTCTCATAAACATCAAGAAGCGTGCGGACAAGTTCGCTGTTTTCATCAACGTAATGTGCCTGTGAACCAATAATACAGCGATATCCGAAACCGTACTTGTAAAGCGTTTCTTTTGCGATACTGTTTATTTCTTCTACGGTTTTGCAGACTGGAAAGCGAATATCAAAAATTCCGGTCATGCCGTCCGGAGTAAATTCAAGTACGCTGAAAACAAGTGTCAGCGCTCCCGACTTTTCATCTGAACATTTCAGTCCCATGCTTGTGCCGTCAGTTTCGCCGTACGGAAAAAGCTTTGCCATTTTTTTTACTGCTCTGAATCCGTCACAATCATCAAGATTCAGTTCTGAAAGCAGTTTTATCAAAGCGGTCAGAGCGTTTTTACCGCCCTCCGGAGTGGATGCGTGTGCAGGAACGCCGTGACTTACTATTCTGATACCATTTTCCTGTGGAATAATTTCAAAATCCGGTCCGGCGTTTATATCGTCAGCTGTAATCCCGCATACAACTGCCCATGCTCTGTCCGGAACAGCATTTACAGTGTTTCCGCCGTGTATTTCAGAAATGTACTTTTGGCAGTCTGTACTGAATTTTGCGGAAAGTTCGCCCCTTATCATGCCTTTTTCAATATTGATTATGGGGTATTGCCCGTCGGGTGTGAAAAGTTTTTGTGGCAGGGACTGCTTTTGGCGGTAGTATTCTAAATCGTCAGAACCATTTTCCTCGTTGCAGCCGACAATCAGCCGTACTGCTTTTTTAAGAGGAACTGTTTCGCTGACCGCCTTTAAAGCGTAAAGGACTGA
Organism: Oscillospiraceae bacterium; assembly: GCA_022788225.1. Lineage (GTDB taxonomy): Bacteria > Bacillota > Clostridia > Oscillospirales > Ruminococcaceae > Porcipelethomonas. The sequence continues at coordinate 5,798 of JALEVO010000072.1, forward strand.
AACTGCGGGTCCTTTGTCGTCGGTAGTGCCTCTTCCGTAAAGTTTTCCGTCTGCTTCGGTGAGTTCAAAAGGGGGATAAGTCCAGCCGTTTCCGCTGCCGACAACATCAAGGTGACAGAGAATGCCAAGCTCCGGTTCACCGCTGCCGAGGGTGACTGTTCCGGCGTAGTTGTCAAAATTCTGAGTTTCAAAGCCCATTGATGCTGCCTTTTTCAAGAACACGTCGAGAACTTCGGCAGAATTTTTTCCATAGGGCATATTACCCTCTGGTTGGGACATGACGCTTGGTATTTCCACAAGTCTGCCAAGAAACTCTTTCATTTCCGGATAATTTTCACGGCATTTTTCTTTAAGTATACTTATATCTGTTTTCATATGCTGACTCCTTTTCAGTAAGTTATAACTATATATTATATCTTAATCTATGGTTTGTCAATGCCGGAATGAAATATTAAGTAATTGATATGAAGAATATTTTTTTCTTTTAACAAGTCCAGACTATTGACAAATAAGCATAAATATAGTATCATATGAACAGATAAACATATGAGAGGACGTGAATATATGGAAAATGAAAAATGTGAATATCTGTGTGTGCATGAGGACACTGTAAAAAAAGTGATAAATGATATGCCCGAAGAGGAAAAGCTTTATGACCTTGCGGAACTTTTTAAGATATTCGGGGATTCAACAAGAATAAAGATACTGTATGCGCTTTTTGAGGCGGAACTTTGCGTCTGCGATATTGCCCAGCTGCTGAATGTAAGCCAGACAGCTGTGTCCCACCAGTTAAGGGTACTCAAAACAAACAAGCTGGTGAAGTGCCGCAAAGAGGGAAAGAACGTTTTCTATTCGCTGGCTGATGATCATGTATGCAGTATCATTAATCAGGGAATGGACCATATTAATGAATGAGGAGAACTGTTATGAAAAAGATATATAAGCTTGAAGATCTCGACTGCGCAAATTGTGCCGCAAAAATGGAAGCGGCAATCAGCAAGATAGACGGTGTTGAAAGTGCGGCAGTCAGCTTTATGACCCAGAAACTGACTATTGAGGCAGATGAATCAAAGCTTGATGAAATTCTCAAAAAGGCTGCAAAGATTTGCAAAAAAATCGAGCCTGACTGCAAAATCATTGTAAAATAATTTTTTGGAGGCTGTTATGACATCCGGACAAAAGAAAACACTGATAAGAATTATTGTCAGTCTTGCAACACTGGTAATTGCGGCATTAATTCCGGTTGACGGATATATGCGGCTTGGGGTATTTCTTGTGCCATACCTTATAATAGGCTATGACATACTCTGGAAAGCTGTCAGAAATATTCTGCATGGTCAGGTTTTTGACGAGAATTTTCTTATGGCTATTGCCACTGTGGGTGCATTCGTTCTTGGGGATTACCTTGAGGGCAGTGCGGTTATGATTTTTTATCAGGTGGGAGAGCTTTTTCAGAGTGTTGCGGTCGGAAAGTCAAGAAAATCCATATCTTCTCTTATGGATATAAGACCGGATTATGCAAATCTTGAAAAGGACGGCGAAATTGTGGAATCCGATCCGGAAGAGGTTTCCATAGGTGATATAATCGTTGTAAAGCCGGGTGAAAAAATTCCCCTTGACGGCGTGATAATCGAGGGAAACACAAGCGTTGACACTTCTGCACTGACAGGGGAATCCGTTCCGAGAAGTCTGACCGAAGGGGACGATGTTATAAGCGGCTGCATTAATTTAAGCGGTGTTGTCAGGGTGAAAGTCACAAAGGAATTCGGCGAATCCACTGTCGCAAAAATACTTGATCTTGTTGAGAATTCCAGCAGTAAAAAGGCAAAGGCAGAAAACTTTATTACAAAGTTTGCCAGATACTACACTCCATGCGTTGTAATCGGCGCAGCGCTCCTTGCTGTGATACCGTCGCTTATTACCGGAAACTGGGGCGAATGGGTTAACCGTGCGCTGATTTTCCTTGTAATATCCTGCCCGTGTGCGCTTGTTATTTCTGTGCCGCTTAGCTTTTTCGGTGGAATCGGGGGAGCGTCACGCTGCGGAATACTCATAAAAGGCGGCAGCTACCTTGAAACTCTTGCCAAAGCTGAAATTGTGGTGTTTGACAAAACGGGTACTCTTACAAAAGGCGTATTCAACGTCACAGCGATTCACCCGGAAATTATCTCTGAAGAAAGACTGATTGAACTTGCGGCTTATGCGGAGGCATATTCAACTCACCCGATTTCACGTTCCATAAGGGATGCTTTTAACGCTGAAATCGACAAGAGCAGAATTTCAGATGTTAAAGAACTTTCCGGTAGGGGAGTTTCGGCGGTGATCGACGGTAAAAAGATTTTCGCCGGAAACGATAAGCTTATGGAGGAAATCGGCGTCAGCTGGCATCCGTGCCACCACACAGGAACAACAGTTCATGTTGCCGCAGACAATACCTATGCAGGACACATTGTTATATCTGACGAGGTAAAAACTGATTCGGCAGAGGCTGTGAAATCACTGAAAAATGCCGGAGTGAAAAAGACTGTAATGCTTACCGGTGACGCAAAGGCAGTAGGGGAGAGCACAGCGAAACAGCTGGGTCTTGACGAGGTTTACACGGAGCTTTTGCCGGACGGCAAGGTTGAAATGGTGGAAAAGCTGCTTGAAGAAAAATCCAATAAGGGCAGACTGGTCTTTGTAGGGGACGGTATCAACGACGCACCGGTGCTTTCAAGGGCGGATATCGGAATAGCAATGGGAGCAGTCGGCTCGGACGCAGCGATTGAAGCGGCAGACGTGGTGCTTATGGACGACAAGCCGTCGAAAATTGCACTGGCAATTGATATTTCAAGGAGAACTCTTTCAATCGTTCACCAGAATACCGTGTTTGCACTTGCGGTCAAATTGGCAGTTCTTGTGCTGGGTGCTCTGGGACTTGCTAATATGTGGGCGGCTGTTTTTGCGGACGTTGGCGTGTCAGTAATTGCAATTATTAACGCTATGAGGGCACTGAAAACCGGAAAAAAAGCTTGATATAATTTCAAAAAGGTTGACTTGTATGACGCTATCGGAATTGCAAAAGAACTCCTCCCTAAATAACAAAACAGCGGACGCTTAAAAACGTCCGCTTTTCTATTACTTTTCAAGTGTTCCGTGAGAGAGTGACTTGAGATATGCATTGATAAAACCGTCAAGGTCGCCGTCCATGACTGCGCCGATGTTTCCGGTTTCAAAGTTGGTTCTGTGGTCCTTTACCATTGTGTACGGCATGAAAACGTAGGAGCGAATCTGCGCACCCCATGCGATTTCTTTCTGTACTCCCTTGATATCGGAAATCTTGTCAAGATGCTCTCTTTCCTTGATTTCGATAAGCTTTGAACGGAGCATTTTCATAGCGTAGTCCTTGTTCTGGAACTGGCTTCTCTGTGTCTGACAGGCAACAACGATACCGGTCGGAATGTGAGTCAGTCTAACGGCTGAGGAGGTCTTGTTGATGTGCTGACCGCCTGCGCCGCTTGCACGGTAAACGTCCATTTTGAGATCTTCAGGGCGAATGTCAACTTCAATGTTGTCGTCAATTTCCGGCATTACTTCAACAGCTGCAAAGGAGGTGTGACGTCTGCCCGATGAATCAAACGGCGAAACTCTAACCAGTCTGTGAACGCCGGCTTCGGATTTGAGGTAGCCGTAGGCGTTTTCGCCCTCCACCAGTATGGACGCACTCTTCATTCCAGCCTCATCACCGTCAAGGTAGTCAAGGAGATTTACCTTGAAGTCGTGGGACTCAGCCCAGCGGTTGTACATTCTGTAGAGCATTTCTGCCCAGTCCTGCGCCTCTGTACCGCCTGCGCCGGCATGGAATGTAACGATTGCATTTGAGTTGTCGTATTCTCCGGTAAGGAGTGTAGCAAGCTTTTCGTTTTCAAGCTTTTTTTTGAATTCCTCAAGACCTGCGGTTATCTCCTCGGCAGAGTCCTCGTCGTCCTCTTCAATACAGAGCTCTGTCAGTGCAATCAGATCATCAAGCTGTGTTGAAAGGGATTCAAGACTTGCAATCTTGTTTTCGATGGATTTTGTTTTCTGCAAAACCTGCTGGGACTTTTCAAGGTCATCCCAGAAACCCGGTTCAGCAGCCTTGTTTCTCAGTTCTTCCAGTTCAACCTTTGAGTGCTCAATGTTGAGTACGTCGGCAAGCTCTTTCAATTCCGGAAGATATGAATTAAGTTCTGATTTCAGTTCGTCAAGTAATATCATAAAAACTCCTTTAAAATGTTTTCTTATAAATATGGTAATATATGTAACTGTTTACATGTTCGGCTCCTTTTTGAAGTATGATACATCTTATTATACTACATTTTTTTAAAAACTGCAAATTTTTAAAGAAAATTTTGTGAAAGTATTTGAAAAATAGAAAAAATGTGATATAATAATATACTATAAAGCTGAAATATGAATATCTGGAGGACGGAATGTCAAATTATCTGGGTTATAAATGTGTTGTCTGCGGACAAAAGTTTGATGAAAAAGACGATATAGTAGTCTGCCCTGAATGCGGTACGCCGTATCACAGGGAATGCTATATGAAATCGGGAAAATGCGTTAATGAGGAACTGCATAAGGCAGGCGAAAGCTGGCAGGGGCAGAAAGAGCGTGAAAACGAAAAAACCGAATACAAAAAATGCCCTTACTGCGAAACAGTAAACAAGCCTCATACCATAATCTGTGAACACTGCGGTGCTCCTCTTGTTGATGACCTTAATAAAAATATGGCGTCGGGAAATGCGCAGGGTGATTCAGGCGGAATGAACAGTGCACCCGGAAACGGCGGAATGTATGGAAACACATTTGCTTTTGACCCGCAGGATAAGTGCTGCGGAATGAATCCGGATGAGGAATTTGAGTCTGTAAAGCTTAAAGATATTGCGGAATTTGTTAAATCCAATCAGATTTATTATCTGCCGATATTCAAAAAGATGAAGGATACCGGACAGAAAATCTCTCTTAACATAATTTCATTCCTGTTTCCGCAGCTTTATTTCGCCAACAGAAAAATGTGGTTCTGGACTGCCATTTCAATCCTGCTGTCACTTGTTCTGAGTATACCGTCAATTATATACCTGATGTATGAGGTAAATATTTCAGGCGGGATTTTTAATATTATTAATATTGAATCAAAGAGCTTTGAATTGATTTATAATGCAACGGGATATTTGTCTTTTGCATTTAAGGCACTTATGCTGATGTTTTCAAACTGGTTGTATTACAGATTTTCCCTGAAAAAAATAAAACAAAATAAAATTTCAGAAGAAACAGGGAATGCTGAAAGTCTTTCAGCCAAAGGCGGTACAAGCACAGCAGGAATATTTATTGCGTTTGCAATCGAATCAGCACTTACACTTATAGTCTGGTTTATTTTTACAAAATAGATATGATATTATGGAGGGTTTTATGAAAATCAAAAAGGCAATTATACCGGCTGCCGGACTGGGTACAAGAGTTCTTCCGGCAACAAAGGCAATACCTAAGGAAATGTTTCCAATCGTGGATAAGCCTGCGATACAGTATATTGTGGAGGAAGCGGCAAAAAGCGGCATTGAGGACATTTTAATTATTACAAGCCGTGGAAAATCTGAAACGGAAGACCATTTTGACAGAAATCCGGAGCTTGAGAGCAAGCTGAAAGCCGGCGGTGACGCAAAGAAGAAAATGCTTGACGAGGTTGTCGGCGTGGCACAGCTTGCAAACATAACCTATGTCAGACAGCAGGAGCAGAAAGGTCTTGGACACGCTGTTTTACAGGCAAAGAAGTTTGTAGGGGACGAGCCTTTTGCAGTTCTTTACGGTGATGATGTAATTATCGGCGAGGATCCGTGTATCGGTCAGCTTATGAGGGCTTATGAGGAAACAGGGCTCTGCGGTGCAGTAGGCATAAAAGAGGTTTCACAGCAGGACGTTCAGAAATACAGTTCAATGAAGCTTGAATCCATAAAAGACAACATTTACAAGGTAACTGATATGATTGAAAAGCCCGTGCCGGGTCAGGAGTTTTCGCTGTTTTCCATTCTTGGAAGATGTATTCTTCCGGCGGAAATTTTCACGATTCTTGAAGAAATTCCTTACGGTGCCGGAGGTGAACTTCAGCTTACAGACGCAATGAAAGTGCTTGCACAGCATTCAGGAGTAGCCGGAGTTGACTTTACAGGTACAAGATACGATATGGGCAACAAGCTTGGAATTTTAAAGGCACAGGTTGAGGTTGGTCTTTCGCACCCTGAAATTGGCGGCGATTTTAAGGAATATCTGAAAAAAATTGCAGAAAATTTAAAATAATGCTTGACAATTACTGATAAATGGTATATAATTAATCTGTTATCCTTGCTCGTATTTTAAGACGGGCTAAATCCAGAAGGAGGTGTTTCAATATGGCAAAATTATCCGCTAAATATGAAGTTATGGTTGTGTTCAGCATTAAGAACGGCGAAGATAACGTAAAGGCTCTCGTTGAAAAGTTCAAGGCGCTTATCGAAAAGAACGGAACTCTTGAAGAGGTAAACGAATGGGGCAAGCGTAAGCTGGCTTATGAAATCAATTATGAGACAGAGGCTTACTATGTTCTTTACACATTTGAGTCCAAGCCTGATTTCCCGGCTGAACTCGAAAGAGTTATGAACATCACAGACGGCGTTCTGCGTTCTATGGTTACAGTTAAGTAATTACAACCGATTGGAGGACTTCAAAAATGCTTAATAAGGTTATTCTGATGGGCAGACTTACTGCTGACCCGGAACTCAGACAGACACCATCGGGTGTTTCATCATGCAGATTTTCTGTTGCTGTTAACAGAAATTATGCTTCTAAGGAAACCGGTGAAAGGCAGACAGATTTTATCAATGTAGTTGCATGGAGAAGTACTGCTGAATTTGTAAGCAGATATTTTTCAAAAGGCAAAATGATAATTGTTGAAGGTAGCCTTAGAAATAATAATTACACCGACCAGAATGGTGTAAAGCATTATTCTATGGACGTTCAGGCTGATAACGTTTCGTTCGGCGAAAGCAAAGCGGCAAGTGCTGCAAACAGCATTACCGGTGGAAACAGCAATTTCCAGCAGCCTCAGCAGACCCAGCAGGCACCAGCACAGTCACAGCCGGCAGAAGAAACTGTTTCACTTGGTGATTTAGGCGATTTTGAAGAAATCCTCAGCGACGGCGAAGTGCCGTTCTGATATACTTTATATTGAAGGAGGTTTTCTGTAATGGAAAGAGAAAGAAATTCCCGTGGACCTAAGAGACCACGTAAAAAGGTTTGCATGTTCTGTGCTGACAGAGTTGAAGAAATCGATTACAAGGATATCGCAAGACTCAGAAAGTGCATGACTGACAGAGCTAAGATTCTGCCAAGAAGAGTTACAGGTACTTGCGCATTCCATCAGCGTCAGCTGACAGTGGCAATCAAGAGAGCAAGATACGTTGCACTCCTGCCATACGTAAGTGAATAATAAAAATCAAGAGAAGCTGCGGCTTCTCTTTTTTATTTATATGTATGTAAATAACAGTTGACGAGCAACGCTGAAAATGATATAATTATAAAGAATAAACTCAATTGTAAGGATGTTGAAATTGAACGTTACATTAATAGAATACACACCACAGCCGGAAAAAATCGTCGCAGCGGCTGCAAAGCTTTGCTATTCCGACTCCGGCTGCGAAAATATCATGGACGGTCTTGATGAGGAAAAGACACAGTCCTTTGTAAAAATGCTGTCCGATATGGGACACGAAAGCCCCATTGAACACGTTAGCTTTACTTTTGGAATAGAGGGTGTTTCAAGAGCACTGTTAGCGCAGATAACACGCCACAGACACGCCTCATTTTCAGTGCAGAGCCAGCGTTATGTCAGGAAAAATAATTTTGTTTATATTACCCCTCCCGCTATATCAGAGGACAGTGAAATAAATGAAATGTATTGTAAGGCAATGAATGATTCATATAATGCCTACAACAATATTGCGGACAGGCTTGCTGAAAAGTATTTTGCTGAGTTTTCAGCAGAGGGTATGAGTGAAAAGGCGGCAAGGTCAAAGGCAGAGAAAAAGGCAATTGAGGACGCAAGATTCGTTCTGCCGAATGCCTGCGAAACCAAAATGGTGGTGACCATGAACACAAGAAGTCTTGTGAATTTTTTTAAGCTCAGATGCTGTAACAGGGCGCAGTGGGAGATTCGGGAACTTGCGGAGGAAATGTATAAGCTTTGCTATAGTGTGGCGCCGTCCCTTTTCTGTAAAGCCGGACCATCATGCTGTAACGGTGGGTGTACTGAGGGCAAAATGACATGCGGCAAGGCGGCTGAAGTAAAGCAGAAATTTGAAAAGATAAAGGCAGAGATAGATGAAAAAAGGTAAACTGATTGTTATTGACGGTCTTGACGGCAGCGGAAAGTCCACACAGCTTGAGCTTGTGCAGAAAAAGCTTGAAGATATGGGAGTACCCGTTAAAACCATAAGCTTTCCGGACTACGAAAGTCCCTCGTCGGCACTGGTTAAAATGTACTTAAACGGCGAATTTTCGGACAATCCCGACGACATAAACGCCTATGCAGCGTCCAGCTTTTACGCAGTTGACAGATATGCAAGCTATATGAAATACTGGAAAGAGGATTATTTTTCGGGTAAGTTGATACTGGCGGCAAGGTATGTCAGCTCAAATGCTATAAATCAGATGGTAAAGCTTGACGAAAGCGAGTATGACCAGTATCTGGAGTGGCT